>CAIJOU010000798.1 GCA_903822375.1 Candidatus Hydrogenedentota bacterium | reverse complement strand
GTCGCCGTCATGTTCGGGTCAACCTCGTTCTCAAGAAGCTCGGACTGGTACGCCTCAACCTTCGGGTCCGTGATGGACTCGGTGTTGCTCACGTAGTCGTACTGCGCCTCGATGCCCCACAGGGCCAGGCCCTTGCGCACATCGGCGTAGCTCAGGCCCGTGCCGTCGAGCGGAAGCGTGACCTTCATGGCCGTGCCGGCGTTCGGGATGCCGTCGGCGTCCGCACTGCGGCCCAGCGTCGCGCCGAGGTCCGCACTGGCGTCCACATAGACGCCCGTCTGCACCGGCGGCGCCATCTTGTCCGCGTTGTCCTTGTACAGGAAGATGCTGAAGTCATAGCTGTTTTCGACGCCCGAACCCGCGGCCGCCGTGTCAATCAGGCTTGCCGAAAGGTCGCCCGCAGGCACCGGCGCCGTGGTGCACTTCACCTCGCCCACGACCAGTTTCTGGTCGAGCACGATGCCGTACACCTGGGCCGCACTGGTGTTCAGGCCCGGAATGATCAGGTTGCCGGAGCTGATGTCCCCGCCGCCCGTGTCAAGCTTGACCGTGTTCTCCACGGCCGGCGTGTCCAGGATGAACGCGGTGGTGTTCATGCCGGTAACCGTGTTCTCGAAGTAACGCTTGTAGGTGAAGGGAAGGGCCTCCGTCACCACATCAGCCTGCGAGGCCGTCAACGAGGTGATGACCAGCGCGCTGTCAGAACGGTCATCCGTTGCGGGGATGATGATGTCAATCGACGAGCCGTCGCCCGCCGCGTTGAAGCCCCACACCGTCTTGCCGCCGAGCGTGAACTGGGTCGAGGCACTCAGGCCCATGCCACTGACCTTGGCCACCACACCGCCGAAGATCCACGCGTTGTTCGGCGTGATCGCCGTAATGTTCAGCACCTGGCGGAAGTTCGCGACGAACTCCTTGTCCGCGTCCATGGTAATGTTCTGCATGGGGTTGGTCGCGTCGACGAGGGAGGCTGCGCTCGCACCCGTCCAGTTGACGAACTCATAGTTCGACGACGCAGTCGCCGTGATCGTCACCGGGGCGCCCGGGATGTACAATTCGCCATCGCTAATGCCCAACGGGGAAGCGGCAACCGTACCGCCCACCCCCGCAGTCAGGGTAAGACGCGCGGTCGTTGCGAGCGGTTCGAAATCCGCGCCGACCGTCTTGGCACCGTTCATGACAAGCGTGACAACCGAAACCAGCGCATTGGGCTGAAGGTCGGCTGCATTGGGACCATTCCAAGTGTTGAACTGGAATCCCGGATCGGCCGTGGCCGTCAGGGTGACCGATGTGCCCGCAAGATATCCACCGAACGGCTGCGGCGGTAACACGTCTATCGTGCCGTTGACCGGCACCGGGACCGTCAGCGAATAAAACGTGGGCAGATCGAATTGCGCGTCAAGATTGGTCGGATTTGTGGTCACGTTGAAGGGCAGGGTTGCTGCGTTGCCCGATGCCGTGCCGTTAAAGGTCCAGAGAGTGAGGCTTGATCCCGGCGCCGCTGTGGCCTGCGCGCTCACCGCATCCCCAATGAAATAGCGGTGCAACGGGAAGTCGATAATCGTGCTGTCCGACAGTGTGATCGAACCGTTTGGCGGCGTGACATCCACGGAGCCTGAACCCGAGCCGCTCATTGTGACAACGACTGTTCCGGTTGGGGAAACCTCGAGTGTTGCTGACAGCGTAACACTCAGGGCCGGGTTGTACAGGCTCTGAACCTTGACATCCACGAAGGTCGTGGCTGCCTTGGCGGCCAAATTGACGTTGGGCGACCACAGGTACATGCTGTTATGGACCAACGGATTCGTTTGAAGCCGCGTCACGGCCTCGTGCGCCGTGTCCGGGGTGCCACCGGGAAGAGTGTAGGCCCGGTCCACATTGCGGAACGAGGCGAGGGCGCCACCGATGAACACACTGTAGTTCGTTGTGGCTTCATCGACCGTCAAGCCCTGGTACAAATTGGCGGCCATGACAGTCGGGAAGATGCCTGTAAGCGTCATCGGCACGGAAATATCCGCGGGAATCCGCGGCGGGTCAACAGAATCAATGAGCAGTTCCAGCTTGAAGTTTGCGATAAACTCCCTGCCCGCGCCCATGACTATATTCTGCACAGGGTTGGTGGGGTCGGTGAGTGAAGCCGCACTCGCACCCGTCCAATTGACAAAGGAGTAGTTGGAATCGGGCGTCGCGGTGATGGTCACAGCGCTTCCCAAGTTGTACAGGGTTCCGCCGCTGATGCCCAGTGGAGTTGCGGCAACCGAGCCGCCTGTGCCGGCCGTCAGTGTGAGACGCGCGGTGGTGATACTGGACAGGAATTCCGCGCCGATTGTCTTGGCGCTGTTCATGGCGATTGTCACCGGGGATACAACGGCACTGGGCAACAGATCGCCGGCGTTGGGACCGTTCCATGTGCTGAACGCGAAATTCGGGTCCCCCGTGGCTGTCAGCGTTACCACCGTGCCAATGGGATAGCCGCCAGCCGGCTGAACCGGGTCGGCGACAATTGTGCCGTTTGCGGGTGTCAGGATGGTCAGGGGTACGGGCGCGTAGTTGACCTGAAGGGTGCCGGACAGCGTGAAACTGTCTGCGGGATTGGTCAAACTCTTGACAGTGACATCCACAAAGAATGCCTTGTCGGGGGTCGGGATGATGGGCGAGGTGATGTACATCTTGTTGGGAACCAACGGGTTCGTCTGGAGGAGGGTCACGGCTTCATGCGCCGTGTCCGGGTCACCGTTGGGAAGCGTGTAGGCCCTGTCCACGTTGCGGAACGCCGCAAGGGCGCCATTGATGAACACGCTGTAGTTCGCCGTAGCCTCATCAACCGTCAAGCCCTGATGGAAATTGGCGCCCATATCGGTCGGGAAGATGCCCGTCACCGTCATTGGAACCTGCACTTCGGCCTCAATGACTTTGGGATCAATGTCAAAGACGCGCAGGCCGGGATAGAGCGGAACAAACGCGGAGAATGTGGACAGAACCGCTTTGAGCGTTCCGTTAGCATAGTCCACCGTGGGTGCGCCGTCGCCAATATGCAATGCGTCGGCAGGAAGGCTGCCGGCCACATTTGTAACGGTTCTGCCATCGGTGGCCGTATGCAAGCCCCACACCTCAACATCTTTGTCGCTGTTCGCGGCAAGGTCGGTGATGCCCGTGATCGTAAGCGTTGAAGTGAGTCCCTTCAGGTCGTCAACCTGAACAAAGGAGCCCGCCACATCGGCGACAAAGGCGATTTGCACAATGGGAGCGCCGACGACCGGCGTGCCCGGCGTGCCCGCAAGCACCTCATTCGCCCATTGTTGCCGGGCCGCCTGTGTGGCCGTTCCATCAACGGAGTCCACGGAACCGCTCAGGCCCTCCGTCACGGTAACAACGGCCATTACGGTTTCGCCGGGATTTACCGCACCCACCGCCTCCAACGCGGCCTGATCAGGGACCTCGACCGTCACGTCTGAACGCACCGGAATGATGACGGTACCGCCGCCAGCCACCTTGTTGTCGGACGTGTCTAGATCGCGCACGGTGACGTCACGCAATTCCTGGGCATCGGCCTTTGTCGGGTTGAGGACCACACTGGCAACCCATGCACCGTCGGGCAGAATGGCCGCCAGGTCGTCGGGAAGGCCGTTGCCGTCCGCATCGGCCGATGCGGCTACCGCATCTATGCCAACCAAAATCTGGTTCTCAACGCGATTCTTGACATAGTAATAGATGGTGGCCGGTGTTCCAGTCGGATAGGCACCGCCTATGGCCGCCAGAGCGTTGAGTGCGTACTGAGTAAAGCCCGGAACAACCGGCACCTTGGGGCCAAAATCGAAGAGGGCGGGATAGTCCTTCAAGTCCGTGGGGGGCACCGGTCCCGCGTATTGGTCCGCCGGCCCAGCCCAGTAGATATGCCCGTCCACATCGGTATTGAATCCCGGCGTTTCGACCGGGTCAACCACGTAATAAAGGTCGCTGGCGATAGTGGTCGCCTCAGTAACTGCGGCGGTCACGTTCACCGGAATATACGGGGTGAGGCCTCCGGCCGGTGTTTGGTAGACCAGCCCCGCCACTGGCGATGACGGAACGATGGAGGTAATGGACTTGTCACCAAGCACCATGTCCAGTAGACCGGATGTATCCACCCGGTCGGCGGAACCGGAAGCCCCGGTCGTTTCCGCGTCATGGGAGGGCACGAAGCCGACCATGAACGCCAGTACAAGCATCATGCTCACCACCGACGCCAGTACCAGTTTCTTTTGAGTCTGCATGCTTCGTTTCCTAAAGGTTGACCGACGACCCGCTATACCCGCAATACAAACGCCATTTCTATGACGCTCGTTCTCGGCGATTCAATATTCGCAGGCTCCCACCTATCCAACGTTATGGTAACCACACATCCCCCGGTAAATCAACACCATGCCGTAAACCGGCGCGGACCTGTGAAATATGACAGAATCTCGTGTGAAAATACATGATTACCTATCCTCCTTTCGCCCCCCGCCCCGGTCTGGGCATGCAGAACCGTGAAACATTGCCAAAAGCACGCAAACTCTGTGAACTGCAGAGAGTCTTAAAGCTTGAACCGCTTTGGGGAACGAGGACCCCTTCAATGAGCAACGGGCGGGAGGCCAAAGCCTCCCGCCCGCATTAGTCATGCGATGTCCAACGCGCCGCGCGCTCAGCCGCGACCGCGCGCCCTGCGGCGCAGCATGCACACGGCGCCCAGCGCCACGGCCAGCAGCGCCATCGGCACAGGCATCATGAGGGCGAGCTTGCCCGCGAAGATGACCGGAACCAGGGCGAGTCT
>CAIJOU010000797.1 GCA_903822375.1 Candidatus Hydrogenedentota bacterium | reverse complement strand
GGTTGAAAGTGGGAACGGACCTCTATCTGGCCCACTGTCCGGAGCGCGTGCTGCCGGGCCGCATTCTCACGGAGCTGATCGCCAACGACCGCGTGATCGGCGGTCATGACCGCGCCAGCGCGGAACGGGCCCGCGAAGTCTATGCGCGTTTTGTCGAAGGGGAAATCTTTCTGACCGACACGACCACGGCGGAGATGGTCAAGATAATCGAGAACACCTATCGGGACGTGAACATTGCCCTGGCCAATGAAACCGCACGGCTCTGCGAGAATCTGGGCATCGATTTCTGGGAGGTGGCGCGTTTTGCCAACCGTCACCCCCGCGTCCAACTGCACCACGCCGGACCCGGTGTGGGCGGGCACTGTATTTCCGTCGATCCGTGGTTCCTCGTGGAGCGCTTTCCGGAGGACACCCCGTTGATAGCCCTCGCACGCGCCCGCAATGATGCCATGCCCGCACACGTCGTTGCGCGAATCTTAGCGCTTATAAGCGGTTGTCCGAAGCCGGTCGTGGCGGCTTTGGGCTTGGCCTACAAGGGCAACGTCGATGATTTGCGGGAGAGTCCGGCACTGGAAGTGGTGCGCCTGCTGCGGGAGAAGGGCTGTGACGTGCGCGTCCACGACCCGCTGGTCAAGCGGGCGCCCTTCGAGACACTGCCTTTGGAAGAATGCCTGAAAGACGCCGACTGCGCGGTGATTCTCACAGGCCACGACGTCTATGGGGAACTGGACCCCGCATGGGCAGGCACGCTGATGCGGAGAAAGTATCTGTATGACACCTGCCACCTGGTGAATCGTGACGCGTGGCGGGCCGCCGGGTTCAACCTGCTGCTGCTCGGCTGCGGCCGGCCCTCCGTATAATCAGGAGCGACGCGGACGCGGGCAGCGGTCGTTTGTCCTGTCGATGCCGAGTCGCCCAGTGCGTTCGCCCCCTCCGGGGACGGGACTGAATATCGATGTTTACCACGGGTTCCGCTGCGCTCCACCCGTGGCTATTGTTGTGTGGCCCCTCCGGGGCCAGAACATGCGGCACCAAGGGGACAACAGCCAGGTCTGCGCGCAATCCCACCGGGAGAGCTTCTGCTAAGAAAGTGTAGGACAGGCGCCCTCGCCTGTCGTCCCCGGCATTGGCGACACAATTGACAGCCGAGGGCGGCTGTCCTACAGACCGAAATCGGCTTTCTTCCGCGAATCTCAACTTACTTCTTTGGGCTTCTATGTGCCTCGAAGAACGAGAGCGTCTGCTGAATGGAGTCATCCATCTTCTTACCACCCCAGCCGTGGCCTTCGCCTTCCACAAGCACAAGTTTCTGGGGGACGCCTGCCTTTTCGAGCGCGGCGTGCAGGAGCTTTGCCTGTTCCACTGAGACGACGTCGTCCTTGGTGCCGTGGAAGGTAATGATGGGCACGTCGGTCCCGTCAATATAGGTTATGGGAGATGCCTGGGCCAATATCGGGGCGTTACGGTCGGAGGTGCCGAGGAAGTCTTCGAGGATCTTCTTTGAACTCTCCAGCATGGCCTTTTGTTCCGGGGTGTCATCCTTTGGCGCAACGTTCCACAGGCGCAGATCGGCGGGGCCGTAGAAATTGGCCACCGCCTGCACACGGCTCGACTGTTCCGGGTTTCCCCCGGTTCCTTCCAAGCCGTCTTTCGGACCGGTCAGACCGAGCAGGAGCACCAGATGCCCTCCCGCAGAGGCACCGGTGGCGTAGATGTTATCCGGGTCGATGTTGAGTTCCTTTGCATGGGCGCGCAGGTAGCGGACGACGCACTTGACGTCTTCGATCTCGGCGGGCCATATATATTTGGGGGCCATGCGGTACTCGGCGGAGGCGGCCACATACCCCTTTTTCGCGAATTCGCGAATGAGGAAGTCAAAGTCGCCCTTGCTGCCGGCCTGCCACGCGCCGCCGTGGACGCACAGCACGGCCGGAAAGGGTCCCGTGCCCGAGCGGGGCGTGGCAAGGTCCAGTTTCAGGTCCACCCCGCCGGCGTTGCCGTAGACGATGTCTTGGGTGACATGGGGACCACGGGAAAGAATCAGATAGGCCCCAAGGGCGACAAGCAGCAACGCGAGGGATACAGCAGCGAACTTCTTGGCCATGATGACTCTCCCAACGGTATTCTTCAGAACAGGAGGAACCTTTCGAAGTATTGCGGCCTTTTGCCGCGTCTACTTGGCGGACGGCAGCAGGAACAGGCGGCCTTCGCCGGCGTCCAGAGACACTTGGAGTCCGGGCATTTCGGGACTGTCGTCATGCACGGCAATCTCCCGGCCGGTAGCCTTGTCCACTTCTTTGACCTGGTCCACGGGCACGTCGAACTCAACCGTGGGCCAAGCCGTGTAGGCAAAGCGATAGTTCATGAGCATCACGGCGCGGCGGCCGTCCTCGTGGCGGAAAACGCCCACGAGATAATCGTTGGGCGGGTCCACCTTGTCGCGCGCGATGTCCCGGACCGGCGTGTCCTTCAACGCCTCGGCGGGCTGGGATTCCGGCGTGACGCGGCGCACATCGGTGCTGGTGAGTTTCATCAGGGTCGGTCCGAGATTCTTTAGTCCGACGTTGATCTGCCGGGCCTGTTCCCAGTGGCGGGTCCGCTGGCCGTCGCGGCCGATGATGGCGCCACCCTTCGGGAACTCGAAACTGACCGGGGTGTAGTAACAGAAATACAGCACGCCCTTCGCGCCGTAGCTGAGCGAGGCGTAAATCTGCCAGCGCAATTGGTCCTCGGTCGGGTCCGTCTGCGGACCGTAGGGCATCGTGTTGAAGAAGTTCCAGAAGGGCACGCCCGCCTCCTGTGAATACTTGCGCATCACGCCGAGGTTGGTGCAGTAGTTGTCACGGCCGTCCTGGTCCGGTTTGAACACGGGATAGTGGTCCATGCTGAGCACATCTACGCCGACCTCTTTCAGGAAGCGGTCCACATACTCGTCGTAGGTGGCGGTGCCCAACTGCTTGTCGGTGGCGTAATTGGGAAAGATATTGATATACGCGAGCATGCCCGGCCGCGCCTTGCGCACGCCATCCACCTGCGCGCGCAGCGCGGGAAAGTCGGCCGCAGACGGTTCGTCGCGAAGCGCATAGCCCCAGCAGGCCGGTCCCGTCGGCAGGTCCGCGGGCGCCATTCCAGAACAGAAAAGGACCGCTTTCAGATCATATTTCGCGCAAAGCCCAAGCTGTTTTTCCAGCGCCTTGGGGTCGTTTCCCGCGGATGAGCCGATAATCATGGTGAAATTCGCGTCGGCGATTCCACGATAGCTGGCATCGGCCTGGTCATCCAGCGGAGGATCGACCCAGAAGCCGATGGCAAAGCGGTCCTGCACAAAGCGCACGGGTTTCTGGGCCGTGTCGCCGCTGGGATTCGTCGGTGCCGTCTGTGCGGTCGCCGCGCACATGACGACGAGAATGACCATCATGACGGTGACGGCAGAAAACCTGACAAGATTTGCGCACGCAGGTCTGTGATTCATGATTATCCCTTTCCGAAGGATCGACGATGGCATTAGCGTAGCATATGCGGGGCTATTTGGCCTGAGCCGTTTGCGGCGGCACCAACGGCAGCACCAGCCACGCCAGCCCCACATCGCGTTTCATGTGGCTGGTGCTGTCTCCGCCGGGCGCGTCGTAGACTACAGCCAGGCGATCGCCGCACTTCACCACCGACGGCAGGCCGATGCATTTGCGGCTCCAAGTGCAGTTGGTGCCGTCGAGTACCACGGCCTTGTTCTTCGCGTCCCAGGTGTTGAGGTCTTTGGTCCAGTAGACCCACACGGAATCGGTGTATTCGCCTTTGTCCAGACCGATGTGGTTGGTGAAGAGGAACCAGGTCTTGTTGACAGGCTCAAAATAGAGGGACGTGTTTTCAATTTGCTCGGTCGGGGGGACGATGGGCTCGGCTGCGATTTGCCAGGGTCCGTTCAAGTCCTTCGTGCGCGCGATGCTGATGGTGCGGTGCGTGCCCTTCTTGTCCTCCGACGCGGCAGCGAAGAACATCATGTATTCATTGTCCTGGGCGATGATCATTCCGGGACTGGCGGTCACGTCGTAATAGGTCTTGGGCGTGCAGCGGAACGGAACCACCTCGGGCTGCTTGGTCCACGGCCCGGCGGCCGAATCGCTGTGCGCTTTCATGGTCAGATAAGGGAAGCTGGGAATCAGGTCCGGCGCCGGCGAGGTGTGCGGCGTGCCGAGATAGAACATGTGCCAGGTCTTGCCGTCAAAGAAAGTCACGCCATAGGAGGCGGACGCGGAATCCTCTTCGTTGGGTTTGCCGAAATCGAGCACCGGCCCTTTCTTTTCCCAATGTTTCAGGTCCTTGCTTGTGGCGAGGCAGGCCAGCCAACCCTTCGGTCCGGCGCCGTCGTAGTGCATGTAATAGGTGCCGTCGGCCTCGAATACCCAGATGTCGCGCGCGCCGAGGTAGTCGCACTGTCCCGGCCCGTCGCCATGCTTCAGCACCACGCCCTCGTCCACCGCGTTGAGCCGGAACGCCGCGGCGGCGCGGCCGTCGGGATACGTCACGATATTCGTCGCAGGCACAACGGTGGTGCCGGCCGTTTCGGCCGCGCCGCAGCAGAGCGACAGCCCCAGGGTCAGCGCCAGCATCACAAGTGTGCGTCTTGGCATGTCATGCCTCCTTGTTTGTTGTTGAACCACGAAGCGACGACGGAAGAATAATACAGGAAGACAAAGACAGTTAACATGGATGGACAGGATGCACAGAATAAGACAGAAGATTCTCCGGTGCTTCATCCTGTGCATCCTGTATATCCATGTTGACAAGGGAAGTTCTTCCCCGAACTTCTTCGCGTTCGTCGCAGCCTGCTTCCGCACCCGGTTCCGGGCGGGACTGGGTACGGACATTTTGGAGCGCGGTGGCAGAGCGCAGCGACGACACCGCTTTGGCTGACCCATCGCGCGATGTCAGCCAAAGCGGCGTCGATGCCGCGGCGCTCCATAGAGGCGGCGTTCCCGGCAGTCCGGTGTTCGCAAAGTTCAACATGGGAACGAACGCAGGCCCAAATCGTCCGTTTGAAGCCCCAAATCGCGGTCTTGAAGTATCATCCGCCGATCAAAACCTCTGGAATCGCAAGGAATTGCTCCGTCACGAGCGTCACGGGGCCGAGCAGGCCCGATTC
>CAIJOU010000796.1 GCA_903822375.1 Candidatus Hydrogenedentota bacterium | reverse complement strand
TCCGCGTTCGCCGCTTGCCGTGTCCGCCGGGGTTGCGGTAACATTTCGTTTTGGCCCGACAACCACAGGAAAGGCAGGCATGGCGGAGGAACAGCAACAGGACGCCCTGGAAGTAAAGCGGATGCTGGAACAGCAGGCTGAGCGCGAGTCGCTCAGCTTCCAGTCTCTGGTGCATCAATACGGTGACTTCACCGTTCCGCCGCCCCAGGCGCCGGACGGCTCGAGCGATATCGGCAACATGGACACGCTGATTAACGCCCCCACGGAAATCACCAGGAGGGACTCCGTGGCCGACGGCTCACTGCTGGACCGGGATTCGCTTTTCTTCGGCGGCACGGTCATGGGCGACGCGCTGCCCGGCGCGAAGCGCAAGAAGTTTGAGGACGATATGCGTGTCCTGGCCGCCAGCGGTGGCAAGAAGACACCCATTTGGCTGCAGGCCTTCTTCCTCGGCGGTTTTTCGCTGCTGTTGCTGCTGCCCATCGTCGGCGGCTCCGGCTTTGTCATGTTCCAGCCCGGGTATTCCTATGTGGTGATATTCCTGGCCGCGGTCACGGCGTTCTGGGCGATCTACGGCATGGTGCACGAAGTGGAGCCCAACGAACGGTTACTGTGCCTTATTGGGCTGGCGATGGCGCTGGCCGCGGGCGTTGTCGCATGGCTGACACGCCTGCCGCCGGTTCAATACTAAAGGGAATCAACCATGGACGACGTGTTTGCCTTCATTATCCTCCACAAGTGGTGGCTCGCAGCGCTTGCCCCCTTTGCCCTTGCGTACATCGTCCTCAAACTGCGCGGATAGGGCCGTTTCCCGCAACGTCATCCGTGAAGTGAACTCCGCCGTTCCCTTGGGGCGGCGCCCCGCGAAATAATGTGCCTCAGGGAATGTTTATTCTTTTGGGTAAGTCGGGCACGCCGAATCGTTTGAAGTGAAACAATTTGATGTCCGCCGCAAGAGTGTGGCATAATAACGAATCACCCACGTTCCTGCGCCCCGTTGGGCGGGGCAATGACCCGTGGAAACCAAGGAAACCAGGCTGAATGGAAAACGCAGAGAAGGCCGCCCAGCGCGTTCGGGAAATCATCGCCGAGCGCCTCAACCGTAAGGTGGAAGACATGACGGACGAGGTGCGCATTGAGGAGGACCTCGGCGCAGACTCGCTCGACAAGGGTGAGATCATCATGACCCTTGAAGAAGAGTTCGGCATGGACATCGACGACGAGGCCAACGCCATCAAAACCGTCGGCGACGCCGTCAAATACATCAATTCCCGCATTTGAAACTGTTTCGGGCCTGCGGCATCATTTTTCGCCGCAGGCCCGAAAGCGGTTTTGACCTGGCCCCGCCGCCCGTTTATACTGGTGGCAATCATGGGGCTCCTTGAGAACAGGGGCGGCGAACAGGGAGAATTGTTTCAATGGCAAACGATGACGACGTGACCCGGCGCATCAAGGAAATTATCGCCGACCGGCTCAACCGCAACATGGAAGAATTGGGCCAGGATGCCAGGATCATGGAAGATCTGGGCGCCGATTCCCTTGACACCACCGAGATCATCATGGCTCTGGAAGAAGAGTTCAACCTCGAAATCGACGATGAGGCCAACAACATTCAGACGGTCGGCGACGCGGTCAGTTACATCAAGTCGAAAATCTGAGGAAGAGGCGGCGACGGCCGCCTATCCAGTGTGTGGGACAGCCGCCCCCGGCTGTCGGCATGAGAAGACAGGCGAATGCGCCTGTCCCGCATAACCCATTCAGGCGTCATGGACAACATCACGGGTCCAAGTCACAGCGTGCCGGAGGAAGATCGGGAGGATTCCCTCAGGGGCCTTGCCGCGCGGCTGGGCGTGAAAATGCACGATCCCCTTTGGTTTGACCGCGCCCTCACGCACGCGTCGAGCATCGCCGAGGACGGTGGCAGCGGCGGCGGCGACTACGAATCGCTTGAATTCCTGGGCGACGCCGTGCTGGGACTGGCCGTGGCCCATTATCTTTTCACCAACGTGCCGGACCGCACCCCCGGCGAGTACAGCCGCATGCGGGCCGCCATGGTCAACCGCCAAAGCGTGGGCCATGTGGGCCACGTGCTGGGCATTGCCCCGCTTATCCGGCTGGGCCGGGGCGAGGAGGCCTCCGGCGGACGCCGCCGCACCGCGCTGGTTTCGGACTGCCTGGAAGCCCTCATCGGCGCCATCTACCTCGACAGCGGATGGGGCGCGGCGGAGGAGTTCGTGGCGCGCGTCTTTCACGACGAGTTTCTCAAGGCGCGCCGGACCGACACGGTGTGGGACTACAAGTCCCGCCTGCAAAACCACTGCCAGGCCGAGCATATCGGCCTGCCGCGCTTTGAGGTCGTGCGCTCCGAGGGGCCCGACCACCTCAAGGAGTTCGAGGTGGAGGTGTTCCTGCGCGGCGAATCCGCCGGGCACGGCAACGGACGGTCCAAGAAAGAGGCCGAGCAAAATGCCGCCCGCGAGGCGCTGGAACGCGAGGGAATTGTGCTGCGCTAGGCTGGTTTCCACAGCGCCGCGGGAGCGCGGCCCGGCTCGAGGATTCGGGCTATTTCGCAGTTGGCTCTTTTTCCCGCGACAACCGTTGCGTGACACTTGACCGGGCATTCTGTTAAGATTGGGTTAAGATTCTGTTGGCTCCAGGTAGAAGTCCGCCTGTTCGGTCAGGGCGGACAAGGGCCAACCCCCGTATCACCCTGATCGGAAGGAAACCATGTTTCGCAAGCTGCTGCCGCAAGAGGTGGGATATTTCGATTTCTTTGAAAGTCACGCTGTTCTCTGTCTCAAGGCGTGCCGTGAACTGTACACCATGCTTTCCGAAGACGGGGACATGACGGCGCCGGCGCTGCGCATCAAGGAACTCGAGAAGGAGGCCGACCAGATCACGCGCGCCTGCATGGACGCGCTGCACCGCACCTTCATCACGCCCATCGACCGGGCCGACATCCACAAGCTGATTCAGCGCCTGGACGACATCGTGGACTCGGTGGAGTCGACCGCGTCGCGCATCATGCTGTACGAAATCACGGAGACCCGTCCCGAGGCGCAGGCGCTCGCCGCGGTGCTGGTGCGGGCGTCCGAGGAGATACAGCTTGCCCTGCCCGGTCTGCGCAACATGAAGAACGCGGATGAGATCAAGCAGCACTGCGGGACGCTGTACGAGCTTGAGAACGAGGGCGACAACATCATGCGCAACGCCCTGGCCAGACTGTTCAAGGAAGAGAAGGACCCGATTGCGCTCATCAAGTGGAAGGAACTTTATGAGCGTCTGGAGAAGGCCACGGACCGCTGCGAGGCCGTCGCGTCCATTATCCAGAGCATCGTGATCGAGGCTTCCTAATCCCATGATCCCCCTCTCGGTCTGGATTATTGTGGGAATAACCGTTGTCGTGGCCCTGGCTTTCGATGTCATCAACGGTTTTCACGACGCCGCGAACTCCATTGCGACCGTGGTGTCCACCCGAGTGCTTACGCCGCGCCAGGCGGTCATCTGGGCCGCCTTTTTCAATTTTGCCGCCGTGCTTATTTTCAAGCCCCAGGTGGCCCACACGATCAAGAGCATCGTCCGCATCGACCCCGGCGACCCCGCATTTGTTTATGTGGTGCTGACGGGACTCATCGGCGCCATTGTGTGGGACCTGCTCACCTGGTGGTGGGCCATGCCCACCAGTTCCTCGCACGCGCTCATCGGGGGCCTGGTGGGCGCGGGTCTGGCGCACAAGGGACTGGGCGTGATCGCGCTGTCCAAAGTCACCAGCACCGTGGCGTTTATTCCCCTCGCCCCGCTGCTGGGTTTCGCCGTCGCCTACCTGGTGATGGTCAGCCTCTACTGGGTCTTCCGCCGCTGGCGTCCGCTCCAGGTCGACTCCCTGTTCCGCAGGCTGCAGTTGTGTTCGGCCGCGCTCTGGTCGCTGGGGCACGGCGGCAACGACGCGCAAAAGACGATGGGCATCATTCTGGCGCTGCTAATCGCCGCGGGGATAGTCGATCCCGACACCGAACTGTCGCTGCTTCACCTCAACACCGCATGGATCGTGCTGCTCTGCGGCGCGGCCATGGCGCTCGGCACGACAATGGGCGGATGGCGCATTGTGAAGACCATGGCCATGCGCATCACCAAACTGCGGCCCTACAGCGGGTTCAGCGCCGAACTGGGCGGCTCAATCACGCTGTTCTTCGCCACCCACCTGGGCATTCCGGTGTCGACCACGCACACCATTACCGGCGCCATTATCGGCGTGGGTGCGACGAAAAAACTGTCCGGCATCAAATGGGGCGTTGCACAGCGCATCATGTGGGCGTGGATCATCACCATCCCGGCCTCCGCGGCCGTGTCAGCGCTGTGTTTCTATCTCGTAAAGTTCTTCAACCCGAACTTCTGAGCGGGGCGGGGGGTGACAAAGTCTTTTTGGTTCCTTCGGTCCTTTCCGTCCCTTGCCTTGACAGGTTTTCAGGTTCAGCCAAAATCGGGCTGGATGAGGTTGGTGCCCAGCAACTGGTCCAGCATGCCCAACTTCTCGTGGCGGAACTGTTCCGCAAAGGCCATGCCCGCCGCCTGACCCACTTTCGCGCAGTGGTCCCTTATCCCCATTTCTATAATCTGCCGGTGCATGCCGTCGCCGCCCCCGTGCAGCATGGGCAGCTCCGCGCCCAGCGCCTCGGCCTCCTGCGCCAACGCATCCACGGTGAGCACCATCTGGCAATCGTGGGCGAGCAGCGCCTCCACCTTCTTCTCGATCACGGCGGAGATGTCGACAAACAGTCCGGCGTTGTGCGGCACCTTGGCGAACCAGTACGCCTCGGTGACCATGTGCGGCGCATGGGCATGTTCCGGGTAGAACAGCGGGTTGGAAGCAAAGGCCGCCGCCTCCAGCGTGGCCATCGCCACGGCACGGTGGTCGGGATGATAATCCCATGAGCGATGTCCAATGACAATATCCGCATGCCATTCGCGGATGACTCGAATGAAAATCTTTCGCGTTTCGAGTGTAGGTTCGATTTCGCCGTCAT
>CAIJOU010000795.1 GCA_903822375.1 Candidatus Hydrogenedentota bacterium | reverse complement strand
GGCCCGGTGTACGCCTCCTCATTCGAAAACAGGGCGGCGGACCGTTACCTTACTTCTGTCTACGGCTCCAATTATGTTCCCTATGAGATTCCCGCCCTTGACGGCGCGCTCTTTCTGCACGTGCACAACGATGCAAACCGGAAAAAGATGCCGAAGAATATTGCATGGCGCAAGAAGCAGTGAGGGCTGGGGACACGCGGCGGCTGGAGGGAGCGCCCGGGTTTCCCGCCGCGGACCGCCGTTGAAACGGTGCGGCAGGGCTGGACGCAAGGCAAGAGCGCCCTCTCCCGCGAGGGGAAAGGGCGCTCAATTCACTGCAATGCCGTTTAGGCCAGTGCCAGCACTTTGTTCATCTCTTCGGCGAGTTGGACCATGCGCGCCTTGTCGCCTCCGCCGACTTCGGCGGTGGCCCAGCCCTGGAAGCCCGTCTCGGCGAGTGCCTTGCGCACCGCGGCCCAGTCGTTGCTGCCTTCGCCGATTTCGCAATCAAAACCCTTCCAAGGTCCCTGGGTCTCCGCGATCTTGCGGCTGTAATCTTTCAGGTGGACCTTCTTGATGCGCTTGCCCAAGATCCGAATCCACTGTTCCGACCAGCCGTATTTGACCATGTTGCCGATGTCGAAATAGGCCTGGAACCACGGGCTGTTGATCTCGTCGATGTACCGCGCCATTTCCATCGGGCTCAGCAGGAAGTTGTTCCAGACGGTTTCCAGCAGCAGGTAAACCTGCTGCTTCTCGGCGTAGGGGAGAACCTCCCGGTACACTGCCTGCGACTTGGCGTAGCACTCGTCGTAGGTGTAGTCCTCCTTCACCTGGGGCGGCGCGACCAGCACGGTGTCGGCGCCGAGTTTCTTGGCGATGTCGATGCTCTCCCGAATCTTGTCCAGCGACCATCCGTGCACTATGCCGTGCACGGGCACGCCCGTCGCGTCGGCCGCCTTGCGGAGCTCGTCATGGTTCACCTTGGAGCCGATGCTGACTTCCACGCCCGCGATCCCCAATCCCTTGATGAGATTGAGTTTGTCCATGGGCGACCCGTCGATCCGAATCATGTCGTAGCCGACGGCCGTCTTGACCTTGCCTTTGAGGGACTCTTCGGCGGCGGCGCCAAGCATTGGCGCCATGGCGGCCATTCCGGCGGTCATTCCGGCGACCTTGAGGAAAGCCCTGCGGTCCATGCCGTATGTCTTCATGCTCTGTTCTCCTGTGGGGGGGAGTGGCGTTGCGGTTAGAAATACTTGGCGGCGCCGGGCACCGGTACCGGCCGCTTGGCGACATCGCCCAGCTCAAGCTTCTCCGGGAAGTAGGTCAGCTCCGAATTGAGCGCCTGGTCCCAGGTAACCGTCTGGCCGCTGTAGGCGGACATGCGCGCCATGATCGCCGCCAGGTTGCTCTTCACCATGTAATCGCCGTTGTTGATTACTTCGCCCTTGCGGATCGCGTTGAACAGCGCGTTCAACTCGTTCTGGTACATGTCGTCCTTCTCGGCGGACTCCCACTTCCAGTTGGAACCGTCGCGCCCGACGATCTCGTGCGTCTGCACCTTGGCCACGCCCTTGGTGCCGTAGACGTTGTCGTACACGGCCGTCACGGCATTTTCCCACTGCCGGCAGGAACTGAACGCCCGCACGCCGTTCTCCCACTCAAACAGGGTGTTGAAGTGGTCATAAATATTGCCGTACTTGGCGTCGGTGCGCACCGTGCGGCCGCCGCTGGCCGTGGCCTTGAGCGGCGGCGTGTCCTTCATCACCCACATCATCTTGTCCAAACTGTGGATGTGCTGTTCGACGATGTGATCGCCCGAGAGCCAGTCGAAATACAGCCAGTTGCGCAGTTCGTACTCCATCTCGGACCAGTTGTCCTTGCGGCCCTTGTGCCACAGGCCGCTGGTGTTGTAGACCGTCTCGATGGTGATGATGTCGCCGACAGCACCCTCCTGGATGCGCTTGATCGTCTCGCGCTTCTTGTTTTCGTAGCGGTAGCACAGGCCCGACACGAGGACGACGCCGTTCTTCTCGGCAATGTTGCAGGACTCGATGACGTGGCGGATGCCGGGGCCGTCCACGGCGACAGGCTTCTCGCAGAAGATGTACTTTCCGGCCTCGACCGCGGCGCGCAGGTGGGTCGGACGGAATGCGGGCGGTGTGGCAAGAATGATCACGTCGCAGCACTCGATGACCTTCTTGTAGGCGTCGAAGCCCGTGAACTTGCGCTTGTCATCCACGGCGACCTGGTCGGCCGCGGGCGACTTCTTCAGTTTGCCGAGGCTTTCCTCCACCATTTCGGGGAACATGTCGCCCATCGCGTACAGAATCACATTCTTGTCGGCCAGCAGGGCGTTGTTCGCGGCGCCCGAACCGCGCCCGCCGCAGCCAATCAGGCCAATCTTCAGCTTGGTGTCGTTCGGCGCGGCCGCGTGAACCGACTTGACGGCTGCCGTGCCCGCGAATGCCGCCGCCGCCAGTGCGGCGCTGCTGTACCGCATAAAGTCGCGGCGGGTCGTCTCATGTTGTGCTTTTCCCGTATCCGTGGACATGAATAGTATCTCCCTGGCCCGTGGCGTTCATGCCCGGCCTGCTTTTATGATACACCCGGCGGGAACAGCCCGCCCTCCGCCGGGCGCATCGACAGGGGACTATAAAAGCACGATTGGGAAAGCGTTTGCAATATCCGGTTGGAGGAACGGGAGCCGAGAGGTGGAGACCTGCGGTCGGGAAACGGCGTGGTCGGGAAACCACGCCACAACGGGGGACCCCGGGCGCGTCCGCCGCCGGGGAAGAATCTCCTGGTTGTTAATGGCAGGGCATGTGTCCTACGATGTGGCAGGATTTGGATGGTCCTGTTGATCGTGGAGAAAAGCTGAAGGAGAAGCGCTGCGTGCACCAGAACGGTTTTTACGGTTGCGGTTTCAGCGCTGTGCGGAGGGAGGAAGCATCTGCTTCCGTTCCGTCCGTCGGCAGCCCGGAAAACAACGCATGAATGAAACGGGCATGGCGCGTGCTGAACAGCCGCAAATCCGAAAACTGAGCATTCTAATACCGGTCTACAACGAGATTCGGACACTGGAGCGGCTCCTGAAAGCGGTGCTCGACGCCCCGCTTCCCTGCGAGCGGGAAATTGTCGTCGTCGATGACAAATCGTCCGACGGCAGCCGCGAGTTTCTGGAGCAGTTTGCCGGCGGGAACGCGTGCGTCAGGCTGATTCTCCATGAGCGAAACAGGGGCAAAGGGCAGGCAGTTCGAAGCGCGATTGCCAATATGACCGGGGACTGGGCGATTATCCAGGATGCGGACCTCGAATACGACCCGCGCGACTATAAGAACCTGCTCGAACCCGTGCTGGACGGCGTCGCGGACGTCGTGCTGGGTTCGCGGTTCCTGGTGGGGCGCTATTCGCGGGCGATGTTCTTCTGGCATGCCGTGGCCAACAGGATTCTCACGCTGGGGGTAAATGTGGTCAGCGACCTCAATCTGACCGACATGGAAACCTGCTACAAACTCATGCGCGGTGACATTCTCAAACACCTGAACCTCAGAAGCCCGGGGTTTGACCTGGAGCCTGAACTGGTCATCAAACTGGCGCGGTGGGGGGCCCGCATATACGAGGTCCCGATCTCCTACCGGGGCAGAACCTATGAAGAGGGCAAAAAGATTGGCCCCAAGGATGCGTTGCGCGCCCTCTCCGCCACGGTTCGCTACAGCTTCTTTGACGCACGCTACTGTGACAACGAGGGATTCCTCATTCTCCAGTCGCTCGACAGGGCCAAGCGTTTCAACCGCTGGCTGTTTTCGAGGCTGGACAAATGGCTGGGCGACGAGGTGCTGGAGGCCGGTTGCGGCATCGGGACGCTGACGAAGTTCATCCTGAACAAGAAGCGGGTGGTGTGCGTGGACATCGACCCGATGTACGTGGACCGGCTCAACAAGTCCTACGGCCATCTTGCAAACGTGAGCGTGCACCACTGCGACCTGGAAGACCGCCATGCCCTGTGCGGCGCGGTGGGCGGAAGCCCGCCGGACAGCCTGTTCTGCTCCAATGTGCTGGAGCATGTGGAGGATGACGTGCGGGTTCTTGAGAATTTCCACGAAATACTGGCGCCGGGCGGCCGGGCGGTAATCCTGGTTCCCAACAATCCCGCGATGTATGCGGGGGTGGACAAGGCGCTGGGCCATCATAGAAGGTACACGAAGGAGGATCTTCGCTCGAAGATGGAGCAGGCCGGATTCCGGGTGCTTTCCTGCGAGGGCTTCAACCGCGTGGGCGGCTTCGGATGGCATGTTTCCGGCAAGATTCTGCGAAAGAAGACGCTGTCCGTGGGACAGATGCGGCTGTTCGAACTGCTTATGCCGGTCATCCGCCTGTTGGAGTGGGTGCCGTTTCACTGCCACAACTCGCTGATCTGCGCCGGAGAGAAGGTCGCGAAAGCAAAGGACTGAAACTGGGGTCCCGTGCCGGGCATGCGGCTTTCGGGTCGCCGCCGCAGCCCATGATCAACGTCCAGGGTGAATCATTATGACGAGCGAGCAAACACCGGAAGCGCCGGCATTGACGGCGACAGAAGTTGCGCCGTTGGACTGCCTGCTGATTTCTCCGCCGGTCCATTATCTCGAAGGCGAGAATATCTGGAAGGAAATAGACTCCAATTTTCCCCCTCTCGGGCTGGCGTCCATTGCCGCCCATGTTCGGTCAAAGGGTTTTGGTGTCGAAATCATCGACTGCAACATCGACGCGCCGTCCGTGGAGGCCTTTGAGAAGCATTTCACGAACCATTACAAGGCGGCGGGCAGGCAGCTGCGGGTGATTGGCCTCACCGCCGCAACCTGCTATGTGAAAAAGGCGTACCAGATAGGAGAAATCTGCCGCCGGCTGTACCCCGAAGCGCTGATCGTGTTTGGCGGTGTGCATGCGACGTTTATGAGCGACGAGGTGATCAATCAACCCTTTGTTGATGTCGTGGCGGTGGGCGAGGGCGAGATCACCATGGAGGAGATCCTGGCCGGGAAGAATCTGGCGGAGATTGACGGGATCATCTACAAAGAGGCGGGGGAGATTCGGCATGCCGGCGCGAGACAGAGAATCAAGGACTTGGACTCGCTGCCCCTGCCTGCCTATGACCTCCTGCCGGTGCTGAAATACCGGCCGGCCAAGGGCTCGTACAAGAAGCTGCCGGCCATGAGCATGATGACCAGCCGCGGTTGTCCCGGGCGCTGCACCTTTTGCAACAAGACGCTGGGCAGTCAAATGGTGTTCAAGTCGGCCGCCGGCGTTTTCGCCGAGATAAAGTACCTGGCCGACCACTACGGCGTCAGGCAAATCATGTTCTATGACGACACATTCACGGTCATGCGCAAGAATGTCATGGAACTGTGCCGGTTGCTGATTGAGAACGGGATGGACCTGTCGTGGACATGCTTTGCCCGGGTTGATTATGTTGATGAAGAAATGCTGAAGAGCATGAAGGCCGCAGGCTGCCACCAAATCATGTACGGCGTGGAGAACATTGACGAGTCCGTGCTGAAGAACATCAACAAGAAGATCAACCTGCCGCAGGTGATTGATGCGGTGCGCTGGACCAAGGCGGCGGGAATCGAGTGCCGCCTGGCTTTCATGGTGGGCAATCCGGGAGACAACCGCGAGATTGTTGAGAGGAACATCGACTTCATCAAGAAGGTGAACCCTGATTACCTTATCGTCAACATCACCACGCCCTATCCCGGCACGGAGATGTTTGCATGGGCCAAGGAGCACGATCTCATCCTGACCTATGACTGGGACGACTACAATCTGGCCAAGCCGGTCATGCGTCTTGAGAACATGACGGAACAGGAAATCAACGCGTGCTACAGGACGATGTACCGCCGCGTGTATTTCCGGCCGCAATACATCCTGAAGAAACTGTTCAGCATCCGATCTCTCGACGATATCCGCGTGTTGTATGAAGGCGCTCTGGCCCTCGGTTCGTTTGTGTGGCGCAAGAAGAGCAAGAACTAGCATGTCGGACCAGAAGACAGCAGAAGACGGAAGCGGCGGCATTGCTGCAGGGAGGGGGACCAGGGATGAAACCCCGACCCCGCCGTGCCGGGCGTGGCTCCTGTTCGTCGTTCTGTTCATCGTCTACAGCCTTAATCCCGACTACATCTGCATGAACGACCAGACGCCCAACGTGCTGCAGCCCGTGCATTTCCTGGATACGGGGCAACTCACGTTTACGGCTGACAGCCATCCCTTCATGTTCAACTGGCATTCAGACAAGGAGGAGGGCAACACCGAAGTCGGGCATTGGACTCCCGAGTTGCGGCGGCAGTATGCGGAGGGAACGCTCAAGCCGGTGGGGTGCAAGTATTACCTTGTTGAAAGCACGACGCCCGGGCGCTACATAAACATCTACGGGTTGGGTCCGGCGCTCACCGCGCTGCCGGTCTATGCGGTCATGAAGTGCTTCGTTCCCGATTTGGGCACGCACTCCCAAGTGGTGTGGTTCACGGCCAGGGAGATCGCCGCCGCGCTCACCGCGCTGTCGGCGGTGTTCCTCTATCTTGCCGCGCTGGCACTGACCGGGCGTCGGAACGCCCTTGTCATCGCGCTTGCCTATGGTCTGGGAACCTGCGTGTGGAGCACCTCCAGCCAGGGGTTGTGGCAGCAGACGCCCACCATCTTCTACCTGGCGCTGGGCACCTGCCTGTTCGTCCGCATTGAGCGGAGCCCCTGGTTTGCCGCGCCGTGCGCCATGGCCTGGGCCGCGGCGGTGTGGTGCCGTCCAACAAGCGCCATCGTTGTGTTGTGCGCGGGCGTCTGGCTGCTGCTGCGGGACCGGCGGGCCTTTGCCGCGTACGCCGTGGCCGGTCTGCCCTTTGCCCTCGCGCTGGTTTTCTTCAACTACCATTTCCTGGGCTCGCCCTTTGCCTTCGGCCAAAGCGAGTCCAGCCGGAACATTGCGATCTCGATGACCGGTTCGCCATCTCTTTGGCAGGCACCGCTCTCAGAGGGGCTGGCCGGGCTGCTCATGAGCCCCTCGCGCGGCCTGTTCGTCTATTCGCCTTTTCTGCTGCTCTCGATTCCGGGCATGGTGCGTGTTTGGTCCACTCCAAAGTGCGCCCCCTTGCGGCCTCTCGCCGTGGCCGCACTGCTGATTCTTTGCTTGGAGTCGAAATTCTTCTGCTGGTGGGGCGGCTGGTCGTACGGCTATCGCCTGGTGCTGGATATCACGGTGTTTCTCCCGCTCATGCTCATTCCCCTGATGGACGCGCTGCGGCGGGGCATCCTTATCCGCGGACTGTTCGCGGCCGCGCTGCTCTGGTCGGTCGCCGTGCAAATAGTCGGCGTGACCGTCTATGATCAGATCGGCTGGAACGATCGGAAAGCCGCAATCATTGTCAGAAACGACCAGTCTGAGCCGGTCGTGGTCCTCGAAAAGAGCGAGGCGGAGGCCATGCGCGGTGACCCCGCATTCATGCAGGCGATAGATGTGAAGCTTGACGTGGACAAGCCGGACCACCGTGATCGTCTGTGGAGCATCAAGGACAGCCCGCTTGTCTATTATGCGACCCACTTCAGCGAGGCACGCAAGGTGCGGGCAACGCAATGCCAGCGGTATGCGGCCAACAAGCTGTCTGAGATGCTGGGTCGCGCCACGAAAGAGCCGCACGAAAGTGCGGCAGAATCCCAAACGCCTTCGGCGGCCACGCCCGTTTCGGAGCGTTGATGACGAAAGAGCCGTTGGCATCCGTTCCATTTGGAAAAGGTCACTTTGTAAACACTTTGGATGGCCGACGCGACTGGAGAGAAGGAGACATTCCGCCAGTGGAAGAGCGTATCGAAATCCCTGAAAAGGAAACGGCAGACGGCGTTGCAGTCACGGACGTTGCGGATGAGACTAAAACACCGCCGCACAGGGCCTGGCTCCTGTTCCTCCTTCTTTTCTTTGTGTACAACCTGAACCCTGACTACATTTGCATGAACGACTTGACGACGAACGTGTGGCAGCCGCTGCACATCCTGGATGGCGGGGGGCTCACCTTTACTGCGGACAGCCATCCCTTCATGTTTAACTGGCGTTCCGGCAATGTCGAGGGGGGGCCGCTCACGGAAGTCAATTTCTGGACACCCGACCTGCGGCGCCAGTATGCGGAGGGAACGCTTAAACTGGTGGGCTGCAAGTATTACCTCGTTGAAGGCGCGGAGCCCGGGCACTACGTGAATATTTACGGGATGGGCGCGACCCTCACCGCCCTACCGGTCTTTGCCGTTATGGAATACTTCATCCCCAAACTGGCCGCACATCCACAACTGGTGTGGTTCACGGGCAGGGAAATCGCCGCCGCCCTCGTTGCGCTGTCGGCGGTGTTTCTGTATCTTGCCGCCCTCGCTCTGACCGGACGCAGGAACGCCCTGGTCGTCGCGCTGGCCTACGGCCTGGGAACCTGCGTGTGGAGCACGTGCAGCCAGGGACTCTGGCAACAGACGCCGACCGTGTTTTATCTCGCGCTGGGCACCTGCCTGTTCCTCCGCATTGAGCGGATTCGGTGGCTGGCGGCGCCGTGCGCCATGGTATGGGCGGCGGCCGTATGGTGCCGTCCGACGAGCGCCATTGTCGTGCTGTGCGCCGGTGTCTGGCTGCTCCTGCGGGACCGGAAGGCCTTCGCCGCCTATGCGTTGGCCGGCCTGCCCTTTGCCGTGGCGCTGGCCCTTTTCAACCACCACAGTCTGGGCTCGTTCTTTGCCTTCGGCCAAAGTGAGTCCAGCCGAAACATCGCGGTCGCGATGACGGGTTCACCGTCCCTCTGGCAGGCCCCCCTGTCGGAGGGCCTCGCCGGACTGCTCATGAGCCCGGCGCGCGGCCTGTTCGTCTATTCTCCGTTCTTTCTTTTCGCAATTCCGGGCATGGTCCGCATCTGGACCAGTCCCAAGTGCGCCGCCCTGCGGCCCCTTGCCGTGGCCGCACTGTTGATTCTTTGCCTGGAGTCGAAGTTCTTCTGCTGGGGGGGTGGGGGGGCTTTCGGGTATCGCCTGGTGCTCGACATCACGGTGTTCCTGTCCCTCATGCTCATCCCGGTGATGGATTTGTTGTGGAAGAACACTCTCCTTCGCGGACTGTTCGCCGCCGCGCTCCTCTGGTCCGCGGCCGTGCAAATAATCGGCGTAACCCTTTATGACCAGGATGGGTGGAACAACCGGAAAGCCACGGTCGTGGCAAGAAACGACCAGCCCAATCCGATCATCCTCCTTGACAAGAACGAGGCGGAGGCCATGCGCAAAGACCCCGCTTTTGTGAAGTCGGTGGAGTTGGGGCTCAATGTGGACAATCCGGCCTTTCACAGCCGGCTGTGGAGCCTGACGGACAGCCCGCTGGTCTATTACGTGACCCACGTCGGCGCCGCACGGAAGGAGCGCGCCGCGCAAAGCCAGCGGCTTGCCGCCGACACCCTGTCGGAACTGCTGGGCCGCATCACCGGAAGACCGCAGGAAAACCCCGCGACGCCCAAGGCACCTGCGGAGGCTGTGCCTATTTCGGGGCGGTGAAGCCTGGGCTGTACGCCAGGAACTCTTGGAGATTGGACACGCGTCGCGGTCCGCCGAGGTGGCAGGCGTCCCAGAGCATGGCCGAAAGCATGTAGGTGCGGTGGGCGAAGGCCGGCGTGGGATGGAGGGCGGCATCGTCCAGACAGGGATGCAGGTACCACTGCCAGCCCTGTCGGATGACCGACTGGTAGACGTTGGCGTCCTGGGAGAACCCGATGTCTTTGCCGTCTATGGCGAGGAACTTGTGTCCCTCCAGATACTCCGCCTCAATGACAAACGGCACGCCGTCGCCCACGCCGCGCACCGTGCGCCGTTTCGTGCGCGGCGCGTTGCTGGTGAAATCGGTGAGCAGATGCACCGTGCTGTCGCCAAAGTGCACATTGCCCGCGAAACGGCCGTCCACCGGGTAGCGGTATGACGCCGGGTTGGGCGGATGGTAGGGCACGGCCGTGCCCTCCACGGTTACGCCCCCGTCCCAGACATGGTCCAGCCCGCCCCGGGCCTCGGCGAGGCAGGTAAACACCCACGCCAGGCAGTGCACCGTCTCCTGGTACTGAATCGGCACCATGATCTTGTAATTGCGCGGGTTCGCGGGGTCTTCCCGGTCTTTTGACCGTGTCATGCGCATTTCATCAATGCGCACCTCGTCGAAGGAACTCAGGAACGCCCGTACCCGCAGGGTTATCGGGTCGAACAGTTCCGGAAAATCGAAGAACATGCACATGCCCGAGTTGTCCACGAGCTGTTGCAGTTCGGCGCATTCCCCGGGAGACTCCGGCGCGGCCATGGGCTTTTCGTTGAGCACCATGAACCGGTCGCCGCGGGCAAGACGGTCGGCCAGACGCTGCAGCGCGGCCCGCCGGTCGGTCGGGTGCAGCGCGATATGAAAGAAGTCTGCCGGCAGACTGTAGAAACCGTCATCATCGCCAATCACCTCCACCCGGTCCCGGTCCAGTCCGGCCGGAATGGGTCCCGGGTCACGAACGTAGACCGGAATATCCAGCGCCGCGGCGGCATCGACAAAATGCCTGCCAATATAACCCCAGCCTCCGGCAACGGCCAGGGCGCGGGGGAGCGATACGTCTTTCATGAGAGATTCCCGTTGTGCGGTCTGGCACGTCTGAAAAGGCGCACTTGGGTGGTCGAACAGGCGCCGGGGACTTTGGAGGATTCTGTGCCGTCAGTCCGTGACGCCGTTATCGGGATGACCGCAATCGATTGACAGGCTCCATTATACCGCGCCTGAGCACCGGTCTCCACCTGCCCGATACGTGCGGATGCGCCGGGGGGGGTCCGTTCGCTATACTTTGAATTCTTAATGTGGGACAGTACCCCGAACGTCGGCTTGAGGTGAATGTCGGGGAATGACAGCCGAGGGCGGCTGTCCTACATTGTGTTTGGCAGGGAATGGACGAACCCCGGGGTTGTATTACGTGCTGGTGCCCAGGCGACAACGGTTGGAAGGCATGATTTGCATGGCGCTGCTTTGCGTGGCGCCGTTCGTGCTCCTTTTCCCCGCCCTGTCCAAGGGCGGCGCGCCCGCCTCGCTTGAAGGGGTGCTCTCCCTGGCACCCTGGCAGGAGGCTCGTCCGGTGGGCGCCGTCATCCCCGACGGGTCGGCGGACAGCAGCCTGGTGCTACGCTATTATCCCTGGTATTCCTTTATGGGCCAGTCGGCCCGGTCGCACGAACTGCCGCTATGGAATCCGCTGGAGGGGTTTGGAATGCCCTTCCTGGCCCTGTGGCGCACCCGCGCCCTGTCGCCGTTTTCCATTCCCTTCTATCTGCTTCCCCTTGGCGGCGCGCTGGTCGCGAGCATTTTTCTCAAGCTTCTGGTGGGGGGCGCCTGCGCCTATGTCGTGGCGCGACGCTTCAATTATGCCCCGCCGCTGGCATTGCTGGCCGGGGTGGTGTTTCAGTTCAGTTCCCCGCTGTTTGCCCAGCCGCTGGAACCGCTGGCCGATGCTGTTCCCTGGTTCCCTCTTCTGCTGGGCTGGACCTACCGACTTCTGCACGGCGATTTTCGCGTCTGGCCCATGCTGGCGCTCGTGATGGCGCTGGCGGGGCTTGGCGGTTCGCCCGAGGCCATGGTGGCGGGCATGGCGTTCCTGTTGCTGGTCCTGCCGGTATACCGGCTGCGTGACCGCCGACTGACCCATATCCTTGGCGCCTATGTCGCGCTCTTCGGCGCCATTGCGGGGGGCCTGACCGTCATTGCGGTGCAGCTTTTCCCCTATATCGAATACAAGGCCCAGCATCCGGCGGCACTGGAAAAGCTGGGGACCGTGCCCGTCTGGACCGAACTGGCCTATCTGGTGTACCCCGTGATGCGGACCGCTCCGGCGGGCGGCACGTCGCGCGCCGCGCTCTGCATGCATGTGGGCGGATTGTTCCTGCTGATTGTGGCACTTTGGCTTTCCGTGCACCGTCTATCCAACAAGAACCGCCGCCGCCGCCTGGAAACCCTGCTGATTACGGCACTGGCTTTCGGGACGGCGCCCCTTTTTCTCGGCGGACTGCTGGAGCAGACGCGGGAGTGGCCCTGGCCGCGAACGGAGCATTTCTACCTGTTCTGGCCGCTCGCCCTGAGCATTCTGGCCGCCGCATCGGCGGAGGAATGGCTGCAACTCGACATAGACGGATGCAAGGCTGCCCTGCGACGTTTTGCCCGTTGGGCCGCGGTGCTGTGGGGCGGCGGACTGCTGACGGCAGGGCTGGCGCTGCGCGGCAGCACTGCGCCGGGGGCGCTGCGCCATGACATTCTGGTGGAAATCGGCCTGGCCCTGCTGTTCGCGGTGCTGCTGCTGGTGACGCTGCTCAGACCCAAGCGGGGAACCATGGGTTACGGCCTGGCCATAATCGTCATGCTTTCGGGGCTTTGGGCCTACGGCCCCGCCCGTGCATGGACCCCCGCGGACACCGCCTTTCCCGAGACTTCGTTCATCACGCGCCTGCGTGATGCCCATGACCGGGTGGCCGGAAGCGGCGCGCTCAGACGCTGGCCGCTGGCCGCGCAGGGAATCGCCCAAGTCTACAATCCCTCGGGGGTTACCCTGCGCCGATATGAGCGCTTCATGAGCCGCGCCGCCGCCGACCCATCCCTCATGCGGCTCGGTGCCGCCGGCGCGCTGCTGCTCACGCGGCAGGATATTCAGGGCCAGTTCGCCGTCCTGCGGCCGGCGCTCAATATCCTGGAGGTGTTTCCTTCGGGCGCGATCCTGCTCAAGGACCTGGATGTGCGGCCCCGTGCGCGCATGATCTATGCGGGCCGCAAGGTCGAGCACTTTGAACCGCTTGCGCTGAAGCTGGACGGGCCGCCCCAAATCGAGGGCGGCACCCTGCCTGAAAAGGACGACGGTCCAGTGGCGGCGGTTTCCATCGCCGAGCCCTACGAATCCGACCGCGTGGTGGTGCATATCGCGGAAGGGACCCGGCCCGGCGTGCTGGTGCTGGCCGACATGTGGTATCCCGGTTGGCAGGCCACGGTGGACGGCAACGCGGTGCCCGTGCTCGCCGTGGACGGCGTGTTCCGCGGCGTGGAAGTGGGCCAGGGCGCGCGCGAGGTTGTGTTCAACTATTCTCCCGCGTCCTTCCGCGTCGGTGCGGCGGTGTCGCTGGGCGGAGCGGCGGTGCTGCTGCTGCTGGCGATAGTCTATCGACGGCGTTTGCCGCGATGACATTCAAAGAGAAACCCCGGGGCTGACTGCCCGGTCCAATCGAAACCATTCAACCGTTTTAACAGGAGCCGTTTCCATGAAAAGATTCGCCGTAGCCGTTGCGGCCGGGCTGTTTTGCCTGGCCCTTGTGGCGCCCGTATGTGGCGCCCAGGACAATGCCGCCAAGCCGTCCCTGGTGGAGCGCCTGGGCTTCGCCAAAGACGCCAAGGTCCTGATCCTCAACGGGGATGACTTTGGCATGAACCACGCCACCAATGAGGGCACCTACAAGGCGCTCATAAACGGCGGTCTGACCTCGGCCACGGTCATGATGCCCTGCGGCTGGAATGTTGAGGCGCTCAAGTGGGCCAAGGCCCGCCCGCAGGCCAGCATCGGCGTCCACACCACCCTTACCAGCGAATGGGGCGGCTACAAGTGGGGGCCCTGCCTCGGTGTCGGCGGTGCGCCCAGCCTGTGCTCGCCCGACGGCTATCTTTGGGACGACGTGATCCTGGTCTACGGCAGCGCGACCATCGAGGATGTGGAAAAGGAGATTCGCACCCAGATTAGCCGCGCCATCGCCAGCGGCGTGAACATCACCCACATCGACTCGCACATGGGCACCATGCAGTACAATCCGCTCTACCATGAGCTGTACCTCAAACTCGCCAAAGAGTTTAACCTGCCCTGCCGCATGGCTGGACATGACATCATGGACAAAGCCGGCGGCGGCTACCTGATCGACAAGGCGGACGAGATGGGCGTGCTCCATCCGGAGATGCTGTACATGGACGGTCCGCCGAGCATCGCGGCGACGGAGTCGTATTTCAAGGATCTCATGTCCAAGATTCCCGCCGGAAAAGTGAGCGAGCTGTACATTCACTGCGCCGTTGAGAGCGAAGAGATTCACGCAACGACCGGTTCGGCCGACCGCCGCATCGCCGACACCAATTTCTTTGCCGACCCGGCCACGGTCAAGTGGATGGACGAGCAGGGCATCCAGCGCATCAGTTACCGCGAACTGCGCGAACTCCAGCGCACCGGCAAGCCGATCCCCCGCGCCAAGTACGGCTGGGAAGAACAAGAGAAGCACAAAGGAAAATAGCCCCTTCATCAAACGCGCCGCAGGAAGCCGTCCAGTTTCCCGCGGCGC
>CAIJOU010000794.1 GCA_903822375.1 Candidatus Hydrogenedentota bacterium | reverse complement strand
GTGTGTCCTGTTCATCCATGTTCAGTTTTTCCCCAATCCCTCCTCTTCGTGTCCTTCGTGCCTTCGTGGTTCAAAAAGAAGAAACGACCCGCGACGCTGTTCGTCGCGGGCCGCTTTGTCAGCAGTTGGGTTCCGATTAGGGAACTATGACCTCGTAGCCGAGGTACTTCTCGAAGGCTTCACGCACGGGCGCGACCACGTGGCCTGGGGTGACGGCCGTGTGGTGGCGGTGTCCGCCGTAGCCGATCTCGAGCAGGATGTCCTGCAGGCGCGGGATTTCCGCGACGCCGGCGCAGCCGAAGAAGTCTTTCGGGATGCGGTCCTTGGTGAACTTGCCCTCGCCGAGGTAGAACTTAAGCTTGCCCTCGGACGTGGTCAGGTTGCCGAAGCTGATCGGGTTGGGCGCGATGCGGCCCGTGTTGCAGCCGTGGGAGCAGTCCTTGCCGACGGCGTTGGCGAGAATGAGGTGGTCCGTGACCTGGCCCTTGGCCGTCATCAGGCTTTGCGGCACGGGCCCGCAGTGGAACAGGATGCACTTGTTCTCGTTGTCGCCGTAGTTGTTGTTCCAGTCGAGGCAGGTGGTGGCCACACCGGACGCGGCGCCGAGCGCGCGCATGGTGACGGCCGTGCCGATGTCCACCTCGCAGGCGGCGTAGAGGCCGCGGTCGTTCATCTCGCTGAGCAGCACGCAGGGGGAAATGTGGAGCTGCTGCTGCATCTCGACCCAGCAGCGCAGGGCGAGCGCGTCCAGCTTGAGCTCGTCCACTATGCCGTCGAGCACGACGCCGAGAGACACTATCTTCTCGATGGCCTCTTTGGGCACGCCGTTCCAGCAGGTGTAGTCGGCCAGGCGCTTGGCCTTGGCCTTGGCGAGCGGGTCGGACATCTTGACGGCGCGCATGCGGGCGAACACCTCGGACAGGTCCATGGTCTCCATGGTGATGCCGTGGCGCTGCAGCGCCAGTTCGTCGATGCGGACCGTCTTGAACGCCGAGGTGCGGGCGCCGATGGCGCCGACGACCATGCGGCGCATGGCCTTGACCACGCGGCACATCTTGTCAAAATAGTCGATGTTTTCGGCGAAGGCCTTGCTGCCCGGGGCGACGGTGTGCGGCTTGAGCGCCGTGAACTTGAGCCCGTACTGGCAGAAGACGTCCATGACGGAGAACTTGCCGCAGAAGGCGTCGCGGCGCAGTTCGGGGCGCATCTTGGTCATCTCGTCCGGATAGGCCTGGATGAGGATGGGCACGCCCGCGTCGGCCAGCGCCGCAATGGCGCCGGTTTCGTCGCCGAAATTGGGCAGGCACAGGACCACGCCGTCGAACTTGCCCTGGTTCTCGCGCAGGAAGTTCGCGTAGATCTGTCCTTCCGCCGGGGTCTCAATCGCGCCGTTGCGCGTGAGCGCCGGGTCAAGGGCGATGGTCTTGTGGCCGAGCGCCTTCAGCGTGGCGGTCATTTCCTTGCGCGCCCCAGCCTGGAGCGACGCGGGAAAGAATCCCCGGTTGCCGAAGAACAATGCAAAGGTGCTCTTTTCCGACATGTGCATTATCTCCTGTTCTGTCACGCCGGGCGTGACGGGTGAATGATGTCTGCAGAACCTTCCAGCTCCAAATCCTCGCGGATGACGCGCAGCGTCTCCGCGTAAACCGCTTCCAGGGCCTGTTCCGGCGATTCCTTCAACAGCGCCTCGTAGGGCTGCCGGATCGCCGTGGCCACGTTAATCTTGGCCACCCCGTGGCGGATGGCCTCGATGATGTATTCCTTGCGGATGCCCGTGCCGCCGTGCAGCACGATGGGGATGTTGATGGCCTCGCGGATCGCATCCAGCCGTTCAATGCTCAGCCGGGCCTGCACCTTCTTCTCGGTGCGTTTCTCGGAGATTACCCCGTGCACGCTGCCGATGGCCACCGACAGCCAGTCCACGCCCGACTCCTGCACGAAGCGCCGCGCTTCCTCGGGGTCGGTGAAGCCGCGGCCCGATTCAAAGAGATCCTCGTAGGGCGGCATGGGGCCGGACTCATGGCCCAGCACCGCGCCCAGTTCCGCCTCGACGGCCACGCCCCGCGCGTGGGCCATGTCGACGATCTCCTTCGTGGCCGCGATGTTCTCTGTCAGCGGCAGGCGCGAAGCATCGACCATGACCGAGTCATAGCCCAGCCCCACCGCCTCGCCGATGTCGCCCACATAATCCACGAGCAGATGATCCTCGTCAATGACAGGCACATGGTCCAGATGCAGCCGCGTGAAGCGCTCGTCCTTGACCTTCTGGTACTCGTCAAAGATGGGCTTGATGCCGCCCGAGTGGAACTTGGTCCATTCCAGCCGCGCCACCATGATCAGCCCGAAGCAATTGGCGTCGCGCAGCGCGCGCACCACCGGCGCCATCATGGGCAGATAGGGGATGTTGAATCCCGGTATGGCCGTCTGCGCGCGAAAGGCGCGCAGCATCAATTCAGACATTGTGGGGGACGTGGAATGCATGCCGTTGGTTCCTTGACCGAAATAACCTGACCGAAAGCCCGGCACATTTTGCGCCGTTATGACCCCGGCGCGCAAATGCGCGGCGATTGCGGTTTGTCGCGGGGCATGGTAGCATGGTGGAGAAATGAATGCGATGACTCAGGAAATGCAGAGGCAGGTCAACGAGCTGGTGGAAAGCTACCGGGACCGATGCCTTTGGTTTTTGCGCAAGGATTACTTTCCGACGGATGTGGAAAGCGCTCTGCGTGCGCTGGGCCATATCCAGCGGCATGGTGACCTGAAGGCGTTTCAGCGCGCGGGCGAACTCACCCAATGGCTCTTACCACTTTCCAAAAAGACCTCTGCCGACGCATAGCGGCCAACCGTATTGAGCAGGGGGAGAGTTACGTTGCCGGCGGCTCGGCCCTTAATGTCCTGGCGGGGGGAAGCCGTGTTTCCCGGGATATTGACCTGTTTCATGACACAGTTGAAGCCTTGCAGGCCACTTGGGAGGCTGATCGCGCTCTTCTTGAGGGCAACGGATACGATTTGAGGATCGTTCATGAGCGCCATTCGTATGTTGAGGCGCTGGTCTGCAAGAACGATGAAGCGGTTCTGGTCCAATGGACGTGCGACAGCGCGTACCGTTTTTTCCCCCTTGTGGAGCATGAGGATTTTGGGTTGGTGCTGCATCCGGTTGACCTTGCCACCAACAAGGTGCTTGCAGCGGTGGGAAGGCTGGAGGTGCGGGACTGGATCGATCTGGTCACCTGCCACGACCGTATACAGCCGCTCGGTTTTCTTGTCTGGGCTGCATGCGGCAAGGATCCGGCTTTCAGCCCCTTGACCATTCTTGAACAGGCGGGGCGTTCGTGCCGGTATACGGCGGATGAGTTTGGCGAGCTGTCCTTTGAAGGGCCATTGCCTGACATGGCCGACCTGTCGCGCCGGTGGCACCGTATGCTGGACGAAGCGCGGTCCATCATCACCCTGTTGCCGATGGAGCATGCGGGCAAATGCGTACTCCAAAAGGACGGGGGGCTTTGCGGGACGCCTCCGGCGCGATTGACCGATTGTTTGGCGACAGACCAGATTTTGTTTCACTCCGGATGTATCAGGGGAGCGTTCCCGCAGATTCGCGGCTAATGCGAGGCGTCACCCCCGGACCAGTCCGCGACAACACCCGGCGTCAAGTGATGCCGCCCGGTTATGAGCTGCAGCCTTCGTCGCATGCGCACCTTCTCTCCATCCGCCCTCGCCAGTCAGCCGTTGCCTCCGCCTGGAGAATGAACGGAGGACTTGACGGGGATATGGAAGTTTATGGAAGAGGTGACGAGAAACACGGGGAAGGGTCATGCGGAACCGACGGGCTGCTGCCTATTCTCCCGTGGACGGCGTAACGATGAGCTCCCGGAGTTGTTTTGCCAGGAGTACATGCCCGGCATTTGAAAGGTGAAGCCCGTCCACTGTCGCTCCCGGGGCAGCCAGAGTCGCGGCCAGATATCTCTTTGGGATTAGCGTGACGCCATGCATGCGGGCGAGTTTACGTTGCGCCATTCCATACGAATTGAAGAACGGTGGCAGAGGCAGTTCGAGCATCGCAACGAGGCGTCCCGGTCCGCAGACAGCCTCCAGCATGCGCGCGAGGTTCTGCTCGAAGTCGCGGCGTCCCCTGAGGAGGTCGTTCCCGCCGAGTTCTAGGATCACCAGCGGATTCACCGAGTCTATACGTTCGACGTTGCTCAATGCGGTATCCAGCATTGCGCCTCCGAAGGACATGTTCTTTGTCGGTAGGCCGATTTGTTCACCGAGAAGTTCCGGCCAATTCTTTCCGGGAGGGTCCGCCCCCATGCTCAGCGAATCGCCAATGACAAACAGCCGGTCGCATTTCGCGGCCTCTATCCGCGGCGGCAGACGACGGGGATACTCAACAAGCGCCATACACAAAGAACCGAGCAGTAGCAGCGCCAACATCAGGTAACGGAACCTTGTTTCCCGTGAGGCGACGAACCATGCAACGGCTACCAGGCAGAACCATCCCAGGTAAAAAAGCCACGGAAACGGAGCGGCGGAAAAGACCACGAATGTTGCACCGGTTGCCACGGTGATGTTGCTGATAGATCTTGCAAGGGCAGCCTTCACCCGGAATCGGATTGCCATCGCCAGGCAGACCATTCCAAGCCCAACAAAGAAGGCGTTGCCCCCCATGAATTGGGCCGCGATGAAGTACATTAAACCCGTCCCGTTGAGATAGGCGCATCCGGACATGGGTTAATGATAGCACATTAACGATGATTGCGCGCTTGGCTTGGTCGGCCCCCTTGAGGGGGAACTTCATTAAACTTCCATGCCCGGCATATTTTGGTGCTTTCTGCGGGCCGATGCCTGGTAAAGAACCCTACCTCTTTCGCACCTTCTTCGCCTTCACCGGCTTTTCCGCCGCGGCTGTCTGGGGCAGTTTGTGCTTTAGGAACCGGCCGGTGTAGGACTTGGCGATGCGGGTAAGTGCTTCGGGGGTGCCTTCGGCGATGATGCGGCCGCCCTGGTCACCGCCTTCGGGGCCAAGGTCGATGAGCCAGTCGGCGGTCTTGATCACGTCGAGGTTGTGCTCGATGACGACGACGGTGTTGCCGTAGTCGACCAGGCGGTGCAGCACGCCGAGCAGTTTGTCCACGTCGGCGGCATGCAGCCCCGTGGTGGGCTCGTCGAGAATATAGAGTGTGCGGCCTGTCTGGCGGCGCGACAGTTCGGTGGCAAGCTTCACGCGTTGGGCTTCGCCGCCGGACAGCGTGGTGGCGGCCTGGCCAAGGCGGATGTAGCCCAGGCCCACGTCGCGCAGGGTCAGCACTTTGTTGGCGACGGCGGGGATGTTGCGGAAGAACTCGCAACCCTCCTCCACAGTCATGTCGAGCACCTCGGCGATGTTCTTGCCCTTGTAGCGGATCTCCAGCGTGTCGCGGTTGTAGCGCGCGCCGTTGCACGTGTCGCAGGGCACGTACACGTCGGGCAGGAAGTGCATCTCGATGGTGATGAGCCCGTTGCCCTCGCAGGCCTCGCAGCGGCCGCCTTTCACGTTAAAGCTGAAGCGGCCGGGCAGGTAACCCCGGGTGCGCGCCTCGACGGTGCGGCAGAAAAGGTCGCGAATTGGGCCGAACAGCCCCGTGTAGGTGGCCGGATTGGACCGGGGTGTGCGCCCGATGGGCGACTGGTCTATGTCGACGATCTTGTCGATGTGCTCCAGACCGTCGACGCCGTCGTGCGCGCCGGGGCGCACGGCCGCGTCGTAGAGGCGCTTGGCCACGGCGGGGTACAGCGTCTCGTTGACCAGGCTCGACTTGCCCGAGCCGGACACGCCGGTGACACCGACAAACATGCCCAGCGGGAAAGCGACGCTGACGTCGCGCAAATTGTTGTGGCGCGCGCCGCGTACGGTGATCTTTTGGCCGTTGCCCTTGCGCCGCTGCGGCGGCACGGCGATCTCCAACTTGCCGGCCAGATACTGGCCCGTGAGTGAATTCCCGTTCTTCTCGATGTCGGCGGGCGTTCCCGCAGCGACAATTTCTCCGCCGTGCACACCCGCGCCCGGACCAAGGTCCACCACCCAGTCGGCGGCGCGTATGGTGTCCTCGTCGTGTTCGACGACGATGACCGTGTTGCCCAGGTCGCGCAGGCGTTCCAGCGTGGCGAGGAGCCGCGCGTTGTCGCGCTGGTGCAGGCCGATGCTGGGCTCGTCCAGGATGTACAGCACGCCGACCAGCCCGGAGCCAATCTGCGTCGCGAGACGGATGCGCTGCGATTCGCCGCCCGACAGCGATCCGGCGTGCCGTTCGAGGGTGAGATAACCGAGCCCGACGCTGTGCAGGAAACCGAGCCGTTCACGGATTTCCTTGATGATCCGCTCGGCGATGGCGGCCTTGGTCTTGGACAGTTTCATCGCGTGAAAGAATGCCGACGCGTCGGCAATGGCCATGGAGGTCACGTCCAGGATGGTCTTGTCGGCCACACGCACGGCGCGGGCTTCGGGGCGCAGCCGCGCACCCTTGCACACCGGGCACACGCGCGACGCCATGAACTCGTCGATCATCTCCCGCGCGGCGGCCGAATCGGTTTCACGGTAGCGCCGTTCCAGATTCGGAATGACGCCCTCAAAGACGCGCGTGATTTCATAGGTGCGCTGCTCGTTCGAGTAGGAGAAGTCCACCTCCTCCTCGCCGGAACCGTAGAGCACAATCTGGCGAAACCAGTCCGGCAGCAGCCGCCAAGGCTGGTGCGGGTCCTGTTTGTAATGATGGCATACGGAGTGGAGCGCCTTGCGGTACATACCGTCCAGCACGCGGCGCATGCTCCAGGGGCGCACCGCTCCGTCGCCGATGCCGATGCCCGTCTCGGGCACGACCAGGTCAGGGTCAATCTCCATGACATTGCCGAGTCCGGTGCATTTGGGACAGGCGCCGTGCGGGTTGTTGAACGAGAAACTGCGCGGCTCCAGTTCCTCGAACACCACGCCGCAGTCCAAGCAGGCGAGCCGTTCGCTCTGGAGACTTTCGCGGGCCGCTTTGCCCGGCTCCTCGATCCACAGGCGGATCAGGCCCTTGCCCAGGCGCAGGCAGGTTTCCACCGAGTCGGTCAGGCGCGGCTGCACGCCGTCCTTGATGACCAGCCGGTCAACCACCACGTCTATGTCGTGCTTGACGTAGCGTTCCAGCACGATTTCATCGTCAACCTGGCAGAACTTTCCGTCCACGCGCACCCGCACATAGCCCTGCCGCTTCACGTCCTCGAACACCTTCTGGTAGGTGCCCTTGCGCTGGCGCACGAGCGGGGCGAGCAGTTGCAGCTTGGTGCCCTCGGGCAGCGCCATGGACGAATCCACAATGCTCTGGGGCGTCTGCGACTCGATGGGCTTGCCGCACTGCCAGCAGAAGGGGTCGCCGACACGCGCGTAAAGCAGGCGCAGGTAGTCGTATATTTCCGTGACCGTGCCCACGGTGGAGCGCGGATTGCGGTGCGTCGTCTTCTGCTCGATCGAGATGGCCGGGCTCAGCCCGCCGATGTAGTCCACATCGGGCTTGTCCATCTGGTCGAGGAACTGGCGGGCATAGGCCGACAGGCTTTCGACATAGCGGCGCTGGCCCTCGGCATAGATGGTGTCGAAGGCAAGGCTCGATTTGCCCGAACCGCTCAGGCCGGTGATGACAATCAGCCGGTCGCGGGGGAGTTCGAGGCTCACATTCTTCAGATTATGTTCGCGGGCGCCGCGGATGACAATGCGGTCATGCATCCGAGAGCCGGTGGATTCGGGAGTCATGGGGGTAATTCCTCGCGCCATATGCGCACAGACGGGATAACAAAACAGAATAGTATCGCCTTCCCGGCAGGGGGCGCAAGGAATCGGTGTTTGCCGGGGCCAAAACCTCAGGCGGGCGGCCTGTCTTTAATCCCCCCTTGAGGGGCGTGGTCGGCGAAAGCCGACCGGGGGATGTTAAAGCGCCGGACAAAACCGTAGAACAACATCCCCCAACCGCCTCTCGGCGGTCACCCCCTCAAAGGGGGACCTAAACACAGCACGGGTAAGGGGTTGAGAAGTACAGAACCCTCCCTCGTTGTGGCGTGGTTTCTTGACCACGCCGCTCTTCCGACCGCAGGTCTCCTCTCGGCCACAATTCCCGCCCCAAGTCGCGGGTTCCTGTTACCGGTCCCCACCCATTTCTTTGAGGCACGCGCGGACCTCCGCGAGCACATCGGCGCGGTCTTTCCAGGCTTTGCAGACCAAGCGCATGCGGAAACCGTACTCCTTTCCGGTCTCGTAGCCGGGGATGAGGTACTGGAAGTCCCATGCGGGGTTGTACCCGTCCTTAGCCGGGGTTGGGCCGCCGCCGGAGGGGGAGTGGGAAAAGCGAATGAGCGCGTCCGGCTCGAAGATGTAGATCAGCACATGATCGCCATGGTTGCCGTAGAAGAACGGCACGCCGTAGCGCAGCGGCGAGATGTTGCTGTACAGGGTGTCCTTCTTGCCCTGAAACGCGAATTCGCGCAGGTCGTTTTCGGCGCACACCGTGCTGTCGCGGTTGTGCCCCTGCGTGCAGTACTGCACCCATACCGGCTTGTCGAGCGTGGCGCCAGCCGCGAGGAAATAGACGCTTTTGTCCATGGGCGCGTTGATGTAAGACGCCCAAAACACCCCCAGCATGCCGCCTTCCAGGTCCGGCTTGCGGGGCACGCAGCGGAACCGCAGGTCCACGCGGCCCGGGGTGTTCACCTCAAAACGGCTCCAGCTTTCGACGCCGTAGTGCGGGCTGGTCGGCTGATGAAGCTCGACGGTGTGGTCATCCAGCCGGGTGAAGGCCATCGGGGCGCGGCGCGGCTCGAAGAAGATGCTGTTGTCTTCGCTGCGGGGGCCGAGGTCGAAGTAGTGTTCCAGGTTCAATCCCGCATATTGGGGCACAAACGGGATGGACGTCATGCCGGGCATGTCCATGAGAAACACGCCGTTGTATCCGGCACCGTGCTGGTCGTCCCATTGCTCGTTGTCGCCCACCACGCAGCGGAACCCCTCCGCCCCGATTTCTCCCGAATGCAGCGCCGGGGGCTCACCCGGGGCGCTGAGAGTCCCGCACAGAATCACCAGGGTCGCCGCAAGCATGGTAGTTCGTCTCCTGCCGGTTGCCGTTTCGGATAGGATACCCCAGGTTTCGGGGCTTCGCAAGCGGCGGTCATTTTTGAAATTTCGGGCGTTAAAGGCCTATGATACCGCCCATTGAATCCCCGCCCCGCATGAATGGTCAGGCCGCTTTTCTTACGGGTTCCCACAAAACAGGGCGGGTGCGGTGCATTCAGCGGCCCGGACCGGCAAGGACTTGGACAATCATGAGAAGAAGTATCGTTCACGAAGGCGCAGGCAATCTGAAATACGAGATCCGTGAAATCGTCACGGTGGCCCGCGAGATCCGTGCGCTCGGCCAGCCCATCACCTGGGAAAACATCGGCGACCCCATCGAAAAAGGCGAGGACATTGCCCCCTGGATTCGCGACATTCTGCGCGGACTGGTGGATGAAACGCCCTCGTGGGGGTATTGCGACACGGCCGGTGTGCCGGAAACGCGCGCGTTCCTGGCCGACATTGTCAACCGCCGTGAAGGCGGCGCCCAAATCACGCCCGATGACCTTATCTTTTTCAACGGCATTGGCGACGCGGTGGCGCGGGTGTACGGCCAGCTCAAGCGCGAGGCGCGTATCCTGGGCCCGTCCCCGGCGTACAGCACCCACTCCTCCGCCGAGGCGGCGCACTCCGGCTACAACCATGTCACCTACGACCTGGACCCGTACAACGGCTGGCTCCCCAATGTGGAGGACATCCGCAACAAGGTCAAGTACAACGACTCTATCGCGGGCATTCTGATCCTCTCGCCCGACAACCCCACCGGCGTCGTGTGGCCCCGCGAAATCCTCGACGAGATCGTCAAGATTGCTCAGGAACACGACCTGTTTCTGATCGCCGACGAAATCTACTCGCACATTGTGTTCCCCGGCCAGCCGCACATGCACATGAGCCAGTGGGTGCAGGATGTGCCCGGCATTGCCATGCGCGGCATCAGCAAGGAATACCCCTGGCCCGGCGGCCGTTGCGGCTGGATTGAGATTCTTAACCGCGGCAAGGACGACAATTTCGGCACCTTTGCCGATTCGCTGCTCGCGGCCAAGCGCCTTGAAGTCTGCTCCACCACGCTGCCGCAGATGTCCATCCCGAGGGTTTTTGGCGACGCGCGCTATCCGCTGCATCTCGCGCGGCGCGCCCGGATGTTCAGCGACCGCGCCGACCAGGCCGTGGCCGCGTTCCGGGGCTGCGATGCCGTCATCGTCAACAAGCCGGGCGGCGCCTTCTACCTCACGGTCATGTTCAAGGAGGGCGTGCTCAACAACAAACAGACGCTGCCCATCGCCGACTCCGTCGTGCGCGAGCGCATTGAAGAGCTGGTGAAGAACGTCAGCGACGACAAGCGTTTCGTCTATTATCTGATGGGCGCGACCGGCATCGTCGTCGTGCCGCTCACGGGGTTCTACTGCGCCCATCCGGGATTCCGCGTGACCCTGCTCGAGACCGACGACGCCAAGCGCGCCTGGATCTTCAAGACACTCCGCGAGTCCATCGACCAGTACCTCGCAGGCTGACGCGGCAAGTCAGGCTTATCGTGCCACGTTTTCGTCCACACCCGGCTGTAACAGCCATTTCCGCTGAAAACTGTTTGAAAGGAAACAGGCATGAAGTTCCGTGTCTATGGCGTTGTGTCGGCCGTGATGGCGTTGTTGGGAATGGCGGTTTGCTGGACTGCGCAGGCCGCCCCGCCCAAGGTCGTGATTCTGATGATCGGCGACGGCATGGGCTTCAACCAGGTGCTGGCGACAGACTATTACCAGCACGGCGCGGCGGGCAAGCAACCCTATGAAGCCCCCGAGTTCGTCCGGCTGGCGGTGAGCACCTACCCGGCCGGGGGGGCCTATGATCCGAAGGCCGCCTGGTCAGAACCGAACTATATCAACCGCGGCACCACCGATTCGGCGGCGGCGGCCACGGCGCTGAGCACGGGCGTCAAGACGAAGAACGGCCAGCTCGGACTCGGCCCGAACGGCGAGCGCCTGGAAACAATGACGGACTTTATGCACGCGCACGGCCGGGCCGTGGGCCTCGTCACCACGGTGCCCATCACCCACGCAACACCGGCGGGATTCGCGGTGCACCAGATGAGCCGCGGCAATTACACGGAGATCGCCAAGGAGATGCTGCTGGAGTCCCCCGTGCAGGTGGTCATGGGCGGCGGACATCCCGATTTCGACGATGACGGCAAGCCGAACGCGGAACCGGACGAGGCCGATCGCTACCAGTATGTCGGCGGCAAGGCAACTTGGGAAACGTTCGGTGACCCGGCCAACAAGGCCTGGAAACGCATACAGGAACCGGCTGAATTCAAGGCCCTGGCCGAAAAGGCTTCGGGCAGCGAGCGCATCCTGGGCGTGATACGTTCCTATTCGACATCGCAGATAGGGCGCGCGGGGCACGATGACAATGTCCGCGACGACGCGCCCTATGAGACCCCCCGGCGCACCGACGTTCCCACGCTGGCCGAGATGTCGCTGGGCGCAATCAACGCGCTGAAGAGCGGCGACGGGTTTTTCCTGATGGTCGAGGGTGGCGCCATCGACTGGGCGGGGCATAAGCAGACCTTTGGGCGCATGGTGGAGGAGGTCATCGACTTCGACGACGCCATAGCGGCCGTGATCGACTGGGTCAACCGGGAAGGCAACTGGGACAACACGCTGCTCGTCATTACGGCCGACCATGAAACGGGCCGGCTTTCCGGTCCCGACGGGGCACGGGAAGTCGAGAATGCCGGCAAGGGCGTGCTGCCCAAGGGCGGCTACCTGACCAAGGGCCACACCAACAGTCTTGTACCGCTCTTCGCGCGCGGCCAGGGTACGGAAATCCTGAAGAAGTACGCCGATGAACAGGATCCAGTGCGCGGCCCCTATCTCGACAACACGGAAATATCCAAGGCCATCCGGGACCTCTGGAATTAGGCCGCAGGATTTCTCGCGCCGTCCCCGGCAGAGGCGTTTGCCTTGAATAGGCCTGTGTGTCCGGCTAGACTGGGAGGCAACAGGAGGCCACGCCATGAAGAGGCTCATCGCAGTCACGTTGGGGATGTTGATGCTGACAGCCGGGTGCAGGACCAATGCGAGCGCCCAGGGGACTGCCACCGGTTCCGGTTCAAAGCCCGCAGTCGCCAGCCAAACCGCGGCCCCGGAATCGGTGGCTGTACCCGAGACGCCAGAGAAGCAGGAAGCCCGCATGCAGTGGTGGCGCGACGCCAAATTTGGGCTCTTCATCCACTGGGGACCGGCCAGCGTCAACGGCACGGAGATTAGCTGGTCACGCACCGGCCATCCCTTCGATCACCCGAGCGACACGGCCGTGGTGCCGCCCGCGGTCTACGACAACCTCTACAAGCAGTTCAATCCCGTGAAGTTCGACGCCGACGCGTGGATGCGCATGGCGAAGGACGCGGGCATGAAGTACGTGGTCTTCATCACCAAGCATCACGACGGCTTCTCCATGTGGCCCACCGAGCTGCGCCCCGACTTCAGCATCATGGCCGGGCCCTTCAAGCGTGACATCTGCAAAGAAATCTCGGACGCCGCGCACAAGGAAGGACTCAAACTCGGCTGGTACTACTCCACTCGCGACTGGACCCATCCCGACTATCTGGTCGGCGACAACATGAAGTATGACGCCTTCTATCGCGGCCAGGTGCGCGAACTGCTGTCCAACTATGGCCGCGTCGACATGATGTGGTTCGACCATGTTGCGGGCAATTGGCGCGACTACAAGTTCCAGGAACTGTTCGACATGCTCCACCAGTTGCAGCCGGGCATCCTGGTCAACGACCGCGCCGCGCGCTTCATCTGCCCGACGGAAGACAAGCCCGCGCCGGAGCTCGTGCCGATGGTCAACGGCGACTTTGACACGCCCGAGCAGAAGGTTGGCAAATTCCAATACGGCCGCGCATGGGAGTCCTGCATCACTATGACTGAGTGCAAGGACGGCGGCGGCTGGTCCTACCGGCCCGATGGCCGCACCCGCACCTGGGAAGAATGTGTGCGCATGCTGGTGCAGACCGTCACCGGCGACGGCAACCTGCTGCTCAATGTCGGCCCCATGCCCACCGGCGAGATCGACCCCAAGCAGGTCGAAGCGTTGCACAAGGTGGGTGAATGGATGCGCAAATACGGCGACACCGTTTACGGCACCCGCGGCGGCCCCATCCCCAACGGCGAATGGGGCGGATGCACCAGCAAGGGTGACAAGGTGTGGGTCCACGTCCAGAAATGGCCGGGCGAAACGCTTGCCATCGGTCCCTTGAAGGACGTTAAGGTTGCATCATCCCGCGTGCTCACCGGTGGCGAGGCCAAGGTGGTGCAAACGGCGGAACATGTCGAGATTACAATGCCTGCCGCGCAGCGCGATCAACTGGATACCATCATCGAGCTTCAAGTGGCGGGCTTAAAGTAGACGCGGCATCTTGCCGCGTTCTGCTTCGTCCAAGCATTGCAAGAAAGAGGCTGGAAGCCTCTTCTACGGTAGACGCCTATCCGCGCGCAGCCGTTACCCCTTGACCGGCCTGCAATCGTTCAGCTGCTTGTAGTAATCCACCAGCCAGGGCGCGGGGTTCTGCGGCAGGATGCCCAAGGCGGACTGCATTTCGATGGCATTGACCACGGCCTGTCCGCGGTAGTGGTTGTTGGTGATCATGAACAGGTCGTTGACCTGCTTCTTCATGTTGCGGACCTTCTCCACCCATTCGTCCAGTTCGCTGTGATCGTAGAGGTAGTTGTAGCGGTCGTTGCGCCCCGATTCCTGGCGGAACCAGTGCTCGGCGTTGCGCCCGTGCAGACGGGCGTAGGCGAAGGGCGCGGTGACATGTTCAGAGGGCGCAATGCAATCGTGCAGCACGGGCTGATCGATGTTGCAGAAGGCGATTCCCAGGTCCTTCAGTGAGGCGTAAAACTCAGGCACGTCCCAAGACCTGTGGCGCACCTCAACGGCCATGGGCAGTTCGCGAAAGGCGGCCACGATTTGGGCCAGTCGCCGGCGCGCTTCGGGCGTGCGCCGGAAACTCCAGGGGAACTGCACCAGCACCGCGCCCAGCCGGCCCGCTTCGAGAAAGGGCAGCACGCCCGCGGCATAGGCGCGCACGGCGGCATCGCCGAGCCAGTCTTTCTCGTGCGTGAAGCCCTGCCACAGCTTGACGGTGAACAGGAAGCGGGGGTTGTGGGCCACCTGTTTCATCCAGGCCACGGCGTGGTTCGGGTCGGGCAGGCGGTAAAAGGAACTGTTGACCTCGACAGTGTCGAACCACTCGCTCAGCAGCGACAACGGGTGCCGGCTCTTGGGCATCCCCTTCGGGTAAACGATGCCGTTCCAGTCCGGATAGGACCAGCCCGCCGGACCGATGCGAACGGTGCCGCCGCCGGTCTCAGCGCCCATGCCCCGGTTTTCGCTTCAAGGCTGTTTTGCCTCATGCTTCAGTTGAAACAGCGTGACCGACACGCCGTCGAACTGTTTGAAGTCAAGGACCTCGCCATGTTCTTCGAGCCAGTGGCGCAGGTTTTGCACGTGCGGCGGGATCTCCCACGGCTCCCACCAACTTTCGACATACCACATCCGCTTCGCATCCGCTGTGACCTCGGGCAGTAGCCGCGGTATGGCGCCCAGGTTCTCCAACAGGGTGCGGTTGGGCAGGGCGTCCAGGAACCCGGTCAACTCTCCCTCGGTGAGCCGCAGGTCGCTCTGTGGCAGCGGCTTCTCTTCGAGGTAATACCGCATGGGGTAGTAGGTGAAATGACTGGCATGGCCCACCACGTCGCCGGGCTGTGCATGCTGTGCGATGTACTGCGCGACAGCCCGGGCGTCAACCTTGTGACGCACGCCCATGCGGTGGTTCATGCTGCGGTGCAGGTTCTGGTGGTAATAGTCCGCCAGACAGGGTGTCATCAGCACAAAGACAATGAATCCCGTCGCCCACTGTGCGGGGCGGGGCCGCAAGGCCGCCAGACCGAGGCCCACGACGCCGCAGTAGACCAGCCCGGAGAAGATGAACAGCCGGTGCTCGTACATGGGAAAGGTGCGCATGCGCCATACGATGACGTTTGCGAAGACGGGCACCACCGTCAGCAGCACACACAGCACCAGCGCCGCCGGGCGCGCGCGCAGCCGCCAAAGTCCCGCCAAATACAGGGCCATTCCCGCCAGAAAGAGGGGCCAATACACCGCGCTGCGTGGTGTGTACCCTGCGAGAAAGGTTTTGATGGTGATGAATCCATGGGTGACTGTGGGAAAAACGGTGAAGATGTTCTTTACGCTGAGAAACACCGCGTTCTGGTGGTAGATAAGCGAAAGCACCGGCAGCACCAGAATGAACGCGACAACCTGCGAGACAATCCAGTGCCGGAACAGTTCGCGCCGTCCCAGCACAATAAGGCCCACAAAATAGCTGTTGAACAGGGCAATATTCCACACGGAAAAGACATGGGTGTGGAGAAGGATGACCATGGCCGCCGAAACACCCGCCCACCATCGGGCGCGGTTGTCCCCCACGGCGCGCAGGGAGCAGTACAGCAGGATTGAGGAGAAACACACATAGGGCGCGTACGCCCGCAGTTCCTGGGCGTAATACACCTGGAAAGGACTGGCTGCGCACAGCGCCGCGCCCAGCAGTGCGGCTGTTTCATCGCGTAACAGGCGGCGGAACGACATCCATGCGAAAAACACGGCGATCAGACTGAAGCCCACCTGGGCCAGTTTAACGCACGCATCGTAGGGCCAGAATCCGCGCGTAAGCCCGGCCAGCGACGCGGCCTTCTCCCCCCAGCGCAGCCACCGCGCCTATCATGGGCGGCTCGTCGTACTCGCCCGGACGGAACACGCTCAGGCTCGCCGGTGCATCACGCGCCACGAGAAGTGTGAACCCCTCGTCGTACCACATGCTGCGCGCCCCCAGATTGAACAGGCGCAATCCCAGGCCCAGCAACAGAATGGCCGCCAGCGCCAGCAGCACGCGCCGCGAGGGTCGCATGAGGGTCGCGTCCGGATTTCCGTCAACGGTCGATGGGGTGTTCATGTTCATAAGGCTGAATGTGGGATCCTTTATGGCGTATTCTACCGTGCCGGATATGATCGAGCCAAGCGACCGGATATCTGCGATAATTAATGTCGTTCCCCACAAGTTGTCAGGATTTCGAAATGTACACCGAAAAGTGCCGCAAAATAGCGCGTGAGACGGGGCTGGACCTGCGCTGCGACGACATGACGCGCCAGATGTTTGCGACCGACGCGTCGCTCCACCAGTTGGTTCCCGCCGCCGTGGCCTTTCCGAAGGGTACGGCCGAAGCGGCCGCAATTATGGCGGCGTGCGTGGCGGAGAAGGTGCCCGTCACCGCGCGCGGTTCGGGCAGCGGCCTTGCGGGCGCGGCCCTCGGCGACGGGCTCGTCGTTGATTTCTCCCGGTACAACCGCGGCATCAGCGCGTTTGACCCCGAGAAGCGCACCGTCCGCGTGCAGGCCGGCGTCGTGCTCGATCAGCTCAACGCGTTTCTGCAGCCGCACGGGCTGACTTTCGGTCCCGATGTGGCCACCAGTTCACGCGCCACGCTGGGCGGCATGATTGCCAATGACTCCTCGGGCGCGCGCGCGCCCATCTACGGCACGACCATCAGCCATGTGCAGTCCATCGAGGCCGTGATGGCCGACGGTACCGTGGCCGAGTTGCGCCCCGGTGCGCTGCCGCGCATCATGGAGCCGCTGGACCGGCTCATCGCCGGCCAGGCGCAGAACATTCGGGAGCGTTTTCACGACGGCATCTGCAAGCGCTGGCCCGGTTACGGCGTGGACCGTTACCTGCGTGTGCGGGACATGGGTCCCGATCCGGTCAAGCTCATGGGCGGCAGCGAGGGCACGCTGGCGCTGCTTTGCTTCGCCACGCTGCGACTGATGCCCCTGCCCAAGTCGAAGGGGCTCGGCCTCATCTTTTTCGACAAACCGCAGGACGCCTTTGACGCCTCGCTGGCCGTGCGCCCGCTCAAACCGGCCGCCATCGAAAATATAGACGACACGCTCTTCGGCCAGACCCGCGGCCAGCGCGCCTTCCAGGCCGCGCGCGACCTGCTCGAACTGGACGGCAAGCCCTGCGGCTCCATACTCATTGTCGAGTTCTACGAGGATGAACAGGAGAAACTGCCGTTGCTTGAGGGGCTCGGACTGGGCCTGCGCACACGCGTGTTTACCGACCCGCGCGAAATGGCGCTGGTGTGGAACCTGCGCAAGTCGGGCCTATCACTGTTGACCGGATGTCCCGGCCCGGCCAAGCCCGCGGCGGGCATCGAGGACATGTGCGTGCCGCCCGAGCGGCTGCCCGAATACACAAAGGAACTGCAAAAGCTGATCGACGGCGCGGGCTTCCATGCCTCCTTCTACGGTCATGTGGGCGCGGGGCTGCTGCACGTGCGGCCCATGGTCGACATGCACAAGGGCGCCGACATCAAGCGGTTCCGCAAGCTGTCCGAAGACGTGGCCGACCTGGTCAGCGCGTTCAAGGGCTCCATCGTCGCCGAGCACGGCGTGGGCATTGCGCACACCGAATTTGTCGCCGGGCACATCGGCCCTGAAATGATGTCGCTCATGCAGCGCATCAAGACGGCCTTTGACCCCAAGAACCTGCTCAACCCCGGCAAGATTCTTGATGACGGCCGCTACAAGATGGACACGAACCTGCGGCAGGGCGACGGCGCGGAAATCACACTGCCTTTCGAGCCCGTGCTGGAGTTTGCCGCGAAAGACCATTCGTTCGTCGGCAGTCTCGAGCAGTGCAACGGCTGCGGCGGCTGCCGCAAGGATGCGCCGGTTATGTGCCCGACTTTCCAGGCCACCGGCGAGGAACTGATGTCTACGCGCGGCCGCGCCAATCTCATCCGTGCCGTGCTGGAGGGTCGCATCACCGGACCCAACGGCCCGCTGCTGGCGGAAGAACTCGAACAGGCGCTGAGCAACTGCATCGCCTGCCGCGGTTGCGGCAGCGAATGCCCGTCCAACGTGAACCTGCCGCTGCTCAAGGCCGAACTGGTGCACGCGCGCCAGCAGAAGCACGGCGTGCCGCTCGGCGCGCGGGTGTTCAGCCGGGTTGACCTGTTGGGTGCGGCGGGCTGCCTCGTGCCGTTCCTGGCCAATGCAATGCTCGAATGGAAACCGCTGCGCCGGGTGATGAAGAGCGCACTCGGCATCAGCGAAAAGCGGCCGCTGCCGCGCTTCGCCTCACAGCGCTTCGACCGTTGGTTCAAGCGCCGACCCAGGAAGAGCGGCACCCGGGGACGCGTAATCCTGTGGGACGACTGTTTCGTGAACTGCTATGAACCCAACATCGGCAAGGCCGCCGTGCGCGTGCTGGAGGCGGCGGGCTACGAAGTGGTGCTGCCTGAAGGCCGTGCCTGCTGTGGCCGGCCCGCGTTCAGCATGGGCCGGCTCGATGTCGTGCGCGATTTCGGAAACACCAACCTCGCCCTGCTGCGCGGCGGTTCAGAACCCATTCTCTTCCTCGAACCGTCCTGCTATTCGATGTTCAGGGAGGACTACCGCGAACTCAAGCTCGACGGCGCGGAGGCGGTCGCCGAGCGTGTTGTGTTGTTTGAAGAGTTTATCGACACGCTGCTCGCGCGCGAACCCGAGGCGCTCGTCTTCAACGGTGCGCCCGCCCGCGCGGCCATCCATGCCCACTGTCACAGCAAGGCGCTCACGGACACCGCCGCCCTGCGGCGACTTGCGGAAAAAGCGCCCAACGCGTCCGCCGTGCTTCTGGACACCGGCTGTTGCGGCATGGCCGGCGCCTTCGGCGCGCTCGACGCCAAATACGACCTGTCCCTGGCCGTGGCCTCGCCGCTGGTGGAGAAGGTGAACGCCCTTGCCGCCGACACGGACCTGATCGCCTCAGGCACCAGTTGCCGGCACCAGATCACCCATCTCACCGCCAAGGCGCCGTTGCACTTTGCAGAATGGCTCGCGGCACGGCTGAAATAGACGGTTGATTAGTTGGTGATCGCGATGGGGTTCGTCAGCAGCCACAACTGGTCTTTGCCGAGCACCTTCAGCGAGACCTCAAGACGGTACTTGCCCGTCTCCGTGGGGGTGAAACTGTACTCGCGGCCCACCTGCTCGTCCACTTTGATGCCGTTGTGCATGAGCGCGAACTTGCTCTCGTAGGGCGATGCGGCCTTGAGCGTGAGTCCCGGCTCCATCTTGATGGTTTCACCCATCATCGCCTTGCCCGACGCACCCTGGGCCGTGAAGACGAAGCCGGTGCCGTCGGCGACCATGTCGAACGAGACGAAGCCCCGCCCGGCCCGCAGCGCTTCAACAAGTTCCTTCTCGGTCAAATCCTTGGCGAACAGGTGCGTGCGCACGTACAGCGCCGAGCGCACGTAGTTGTCCAGATCGTAGCGGAACAGTTGCTTATTGGGTTCCAGAGGGCCGTAGAAGGCGCGCAGCAGTCCGCGCGTCAGCGCATTCAGCTTGATTTCATGCACCTGTTCTTTGTTGTCAAACTTGTGGCCCGTGTCGCTCAGAAGCAGGTTGCCGTTGGGCAGGTACATGCCCTTGATGCCGGCGTTCTGGTGCGTGTCGTTGCCGCCGAAGCCGGCCATGTGCCTGGTGACGTTCAAATCGTCCCAAATGCGCAGCACCTTGTCGGGCCGCTCAAACAGCGAGTAAAAACACTGGTCGGCGTAGCCGCTGTAGCAGGTGAGCACGGTCGCGAAAGTTTTCCAGAGCCATTTCTTTTCGCCCTTGTACTTCAGCATGGTTGCATGGATGTTGTAAATCTCCATCGCCTCCAGCTCCGGCACTTCCCAGTCCCGCTTCTCCTCGCAGTGCGCATAGGCCACAATGCCGCCCAGTTCCTTGATCTTCTTTGCCTCGTCACGGACCTTGTCCTGGGCACCGAAGACCGTGGAATCGGGCAGGCCCCAGGGCATGAGGCCTTCATCCATTTCAAAGCCTCGGATGAACAGAACCCCGTCATGGTCCCCCTTCCAACCGAGCGAATAATCTGCCTTGCCGTTCACATAGTGGTCGCTCATCATGATGAAATTCGACCCGATACCCTTCAGCGCTTTCTGAATGTCGGGGAAGGCCGCCTTTGAATCGTGGGACACTTCGGAATGGCTGTGAATGCTGCCCTTGTACTCATTCCAGCCGGTGTTGATGTTCACATCCACGCGGGTCTTGGCAAGCTGTTCCCACGCGGCCTTTTCCTTGGGGAAGTAGGCGAAGCGGTTGTACAGTCCCGGACTCAGGAACGCCAGTACGGCCACCACGAACAGGACCAGCAGTGCGCCGAGAGTAATCGATAACCATTTGACTGCTTTGCGAAACATGCCATCTTCAGCAAACATGGACAACTTCCTTTCACCGTGATGCGGTCATAATCGCCGTCTTTGACCCGGCCCGGCGCGCAATGGATTCGCCATGGGCGTGTTTCTGACGCGTGCTCGTCGTTTTTCCCCTCAAAAGTACTGTTTTCCGGCACAAGAACCGTTGCATGACCATTCTAGCACCCACGGAGGAGAGACCCCAACTTTCTGGAATTCACCAGTCTAACACGCGGGAAAGCGGGCCGGGTCGCATGGGGAATACAAGCAATATCCGGCGATTCGCTTAAAACGGGAGAATCTTCACCCCATTTCTTCCGTTCTTGTCACGGTCCCCCGGAAAAGAAAGGAAGCCCGCGACCCGCGCGGGCTTCGACCGCACCGACACCGGTTTCGGCGGACCCGTATTCTCGAATCCCGAACCGGAACCCCGAACATAGGACGACGCGGAAGCCGCGTCGATTAAAGGTTTCGCTGGTCAGGTCTGGGCACTCCACACGGCCCTTTTCGATCCTGTCTGGGACCTTGTCAAAACCTTTCTGCCACGCAACTTCCGCGTCCAAAAATTCCGTGACCGGCAGGAGGCGCGCCTGAACGTTCTCATCGCCCGCCGCACTGGGGGCGGGTCCGTCCTTTTCCAAGACTAAGGTTCAACTCGCGCCACACCATCCGGCGTCCGCTCTTGCGGACCACGCGCCTTTCGCCGCCGCCCTTCAAAGGGTCTTCCGGCACTTCGCGCGCTCTTGGGCCTGTCATGCCCTGTCTGCGGCAGTCGTCCAACCTCCGTTTTAGTTGCCCACGTTCGGGCACCGCCGCCAACTTCGGGCACCAAGTCCACAATTATTTTACCACCATTTCTGCGGAAATCAAGTGGGGGGTGAAAGTTTGTTTTATGCTCAAGAACGGCGACCTGGAACTTGCACCGGCGCTGTGAGGACGACGGTTTCAAGCCGCGCCTACTTCGCCAGTTTCTCCATGCGCTCAATAAGCGCCGTCCGTTCCTCCTCGGAGAGGCTCTTGAGATACTTCTTCCATCCGGGACACCATCCGGTGTGCCATTTCCACATGCGGCCCAGCAGGGAATGGGGCTTGCGCTCATAATACCGGCGTATTTTGCATTTCACACAACCCGGTTCTGCCATGATGTGATTCCTTCTTCTGTAGGACAGCCGCCCTCGGCTGTC
>CAIJOU010000793.1 GCA_903822375.1 Candidatus Hydrogenedentota bacterium | reverse complement strand
GCAGCAGCGGCGTGATCTTTGCCGCATTGGGTTTTGGCGCATGGGGTTTCACCATTCCGGGCGGGGTCAGCACGCTGGGGCTGGTGCTGTTTGTGTACTGCATCGGCCTGGCCGCCGGGCCGACCTTCTTCCGCGTGTTCGCGCAGCACGGCGCGTCCATGGCGCAGCAGGGCGTGGTCATCGTAATGACGGGCTTGGCGACGGCGCTCGTCTTTGCCTGGCTTGCGGGCATTCCGACGTCGCTTGCGGCGGGCGTGTTTGCCGGCGCCATGACCAGCACCCCCGCGCTGGCATCGGCCCTCGACGCGCTCAAGCAGGACCCGATGGTTTCCGTGGGCTACGGCGTGGCCTATCCCTGCGGCGTGGTGGGCATCGTGCTGTTTGTGCAGCTTGTGCCGCGCTTGTTGCGGGTCAATCTGGACGAGGAGGCGCGGCGCAGCGGCACGACGGCCGCGGGACGGCGGATCGAACGGCGGGCCATCGAGGTGGTCAACCCGAGCCTGTTTGGCCGGCGCATCGGCGAGAACGCGTTTATCGCCACGCAGCGCTGCCAAATCTCGCGCGTGGGGGAGGGGGACCGGTTTCTGCCGGTCACGCCCGAGACCTGCTTTGCCGAGGGTCAGATTGTGCTGGCCGTGGGCGAGGCCGACCAGCTTCCGGCGCTGATTGACTATCTGGGCCGTGTTTCAGACAAATATCTGCAGATGGACAGCGAGCGCCAGCGCATGAAGGTGGTTGTGACCTCAAAGGAAATGCTCGGAAAACCGCTGGGCGAACTGAACCTGCTGAACCGTTTTGGGGTGACTGTCACACGGCTGGAGCGCAACGAGATGACGGCCGTGCCCCGGATGGACACGGAAGTGCAGTATGCCGACGTGCTTACCGCCATTGGCGAACCGGCAGGAATCAAGGAGTTTGCCGATTTTGCAGGCCACCGTACGCGCGCGCTGGACGAGACGGACATCATCTCGCTGGTGGCGGGCATGGCGCTGGGACTGCTGGCGGGCATGATGCCCATCGGCGTTTCCGGCCGTTTCACCTTTACGCTGGGTGCGGCGGGCGGGCCGCTGCTGGTGGCGCTGGTATTGTCGCATTTCGGCAATATTGGTGCGCTGCGCGGGCGCGTGCCGCGTGCGGCACGCATGCTGATGAGCGAGATGGGCCTGGTCTTCTTTCTGGCGGGCGCGGGCGTTCAGGCGGGTGGACAGTTCGTGCAGGTAATGCGTGAATATGGCGCGATTTTGCCGGTGATGGGCCTCTTTGTGACCACGTTGCCGCTGGCCGCGGGTTATCTGTTCGCGCGGTATCGGCTCAAACTGAACCTGCTGCAGACCCTGGGTGCGACCTGCGGCGGCCGCACCTGCACGCCCGGGCTTGGCGCCATCGCCGCAAAGACGGACTCTGAAATTCCCATTATCAGCTACGCGACCGTGTATCCCGTCGCCCTGATCCTGGTGACGCTGTCGGCGCAGATTATTGCGCAGGTACTGCCGCGGCTATAGCCCGCGTCCCGCTTCCGACCGGAACTGCCGGTCACTCCCGCGAAGGCGGTAGCACCCTGCCTGTCGGCCCTTGTTGGGGACCCAAACGCTTCGCTTCGCTTCGAGCATCCTACGTCGTGGTCGCAGGGGCAACTGCGGCAGTGTCGGGTACGGCGGTCGGGGCAGGCGCTTCGACTGGGGCGGGTGCGGCAATTGCCGCAGGCACTTCAACCGGGGCCGCCGGTCCTGCGGCGATCTGGAAACTGTTCTTCACATACATGTGCTCGCCGCGCAGGGAAATGCCGTTGCGCAGGATGTTGGACTCGGGGATCATGTAATCGGGACGGGGCGTAATTCCGGGAACGTCGGGGAACCCGTACACTTCCTGGTCCGCCTCAAAGGCGAGGGCTTCGCCCGGTGCCGTTTCAAGGACCAACTCGTAACCCTTGCGCGGGAACAACTCGAAGCGCAGGGAGAATGAATCGTTCTTTGCGGGCACGGCCATCCCGTCCACGGTGGCGCTGGTAATCGCGGGACCCTGGGTCTGGCGCAGATGCACGTTGAAGGGGGCGTCGTCTGTGCTCACCTTCACCGTCACATGGCGCTTGCCGTCGACGGTTTCGTCCTTGAGTGTCTCGCAGTGGACCCCGTGCAGGCTTGCGGCGACGGGGGCGGAAGCGCGGAGGAAGTGGTTGCCGTTGCGGCCCGGCAGGATGTCATCAATGGACCCGCGCTTGCCGTCCGGGAAGAACTGCCTGGTCCATTCATCCACCTTCACATCCTCGCTCGTCCACCAGGCCTCGTTCTTGTCGAGGTTTGCCGCGTAGGTGACGGAATTCATAATGGGGCGGTCTTTACTCGGCTTGTTGACATAAATGCCCGCGCCCAGAAGCGCCCCGGCGACCAGGGCCGCGATGACCCAGACCGCCCAGGAATGCCGCACGCGCCCGAGCAGGGTTACCGCCGGCATAAGATTCAGCAGCAGGAGGACGGCCAGCACGGCCAGCAGCGGCGCGCCCAGTATGTTGATCATCCACATGAGCGCCTGCCACCCCGGCGGCAGCAGGCACAGTGCCGGAATGGCGAAAAGCACCGCGGCAAGCAGGAGCAGGGGACCGGGCCCCTTTTCGCGGTCGCCCAGGCAGATCAGCGCAAGGCTGAGTGCGCCGAAGAGGATGGGCCACATGAACAGGTAACTGCCGCCGGAGAAGGTCAGCACCGTTCCCACAAGCACGGGGCACAGCCACGTCAGTGCGGCGGCGTGCAGTTCCTCGGCGCGCAGTTTGCGGCTGGCCGCGCCGTAAATCAGGCCGGCCACGGCAAGGGCCATGAGCCCGAAGGCGTAACAGTAAAGATTGCCCTCGTAGAAGGCTCGCGGTTCGGGGATGTACGTTATTTTTACTGTGTAGAGGTGGACCATGTTGTCGTACCCGAACGCGGCGGAGAGCATGGCCAGCGCCAGCCCGGCCGAAAGCACGGCGGTCAACGGGAACAGGAGCAGCGACAGGATGAATCCGCCCACCCTAATCCGCTTCTTCGCGACGCCGGACACGATGACCACAAGCAGCACCGCAACAGCGAACACCGCGAACGGCGTGGCGTGGGACATCGGGTACTGGACCAAATGGAATCCGAGCGTGTTGAAGAAGATGTCGTCCTTTGTCGCCAGCGTCACCTTGCCGAAATCGGCGTTGCCGAAATGCTTCGATATGTTCATGGTGAACTCACCGAAATGCTGGATGCTGTTCGGGCTGATGTGCGCCGGGCTGTCATTGGCCGTGTGGTACCAGACAAAATT
>CAIJOU010000792.1 GCA_903822375.1 Candidatus Hydrogenedentota bacterium | reverse complement strand
TGGCCTGCGGGAAGAAGAGCGGCGGCATGGCCGCACGCACTCCATAAAAGGCCACACTACCTTGCCGCATGGCCTGAGCTTGCCACGGGGGCTTTGCTCGTGGCGCAGGCGACGCTTCCCACATTTCTCTGACTGCTGTCCGCAGATCTCAGATCTCAGACCCCTCCCTTTGGGGGCGCCCTTATCCTCCTATGGCTTGGGCGCCGCACCGAGCGCCGTCAGGAAATCAACGGTCTTTGCGGTGTCCCATGCAGCGGAACCGGTATGGTCGAAGGCTAATTCGCCGTCTGGTGAAAAGATGTACGTCGTCGGGATTCCACCCGGGCTCAACTGTCGCGGCCGCTTGCCCTTCACGACATATACGGGAAAAGAATACTTCCCTTCTTCAATGAACTTCTTAACAACGTCCGGTTCCTCATTCGACACGAAAAGGAAATTCATATCCCGGGCCTTCAACTTGTCATACAAGCGCTGAAGGCTGGGCATTTCGGCCCGGCAGGGCCCGCACCACGTCGCCCAGAAATTGAGAAAGATCACCTTGCCCTTCATCTCAGCCATCGGCATCTCTTTTCCGGTGAGATCCGTGACGGACCAGCCCAAAAGGTCCTGCGCCTGGATGGGGAGCGTCGGGAAATCCAGGCTTTCGTCGCCAAGCTCCGGCGCGGCCGTTGCATGACCGGCAGTCCTGATAAGCTGGACCCAGTTCGTGTGAAAGATGGCTTGCCATGGCGTATCAACAATGCCAACCCCCACGGCCAGGGCCAGAATCATCAGGGAAAACACACCGCTCAACGCCCGCAGACTCCGCCATCCCGGCAGCCAACCCAAGCCCAGTTGCAGCGCCCGGAATCCCGAAAACAGACAGGCAGGCAGCGCGATAATCGTGCCCAGCAAAAGAATCACCATATTAAAGCCGATGGGTCCGAGCCCTGCGTAGTAGCCGTTTCCGCAGGTTATCATGACAAACCAATAGAAGCTCAGCCCCAGTCCGCCCACCACAAAAACAAACAGATGCCAAACAATCGCCAGTTTTCGCATATCCAATCCTCTCCTCATTAAGGTTCGCAAATGCGCTTTGACCCGGCGGCCACCTAAAATTGGCCCTGTACTTCCCTCGCCCCTCAGTCTATCCCCAGAACCGTTTCCCGTCAAGGTGATTCTGCATGTCCTCGCGGCGGCTTCCGTTACTCCCAAATCTCTCAAATCTCAGGTCTCTGACCTTTCAGGTCCAAGACCTGCCCTTTGCAAGCTGGTTTTCCCACCACGCCACGCTTTCGACCGCAGGTCTCCTCCCAATTTGATTTGACTGCTCACAGCGTGATGTCCAATCCTTGGAGCGGGCGTTCTTATCTTTTTCCTTGCGCGCTATACGCGCTCCAGTGCGCCAGCGCCTTGTCCGTCAGCGTGTCCGTTCCCTCCTTCGGGTCCCAGTCGACCCACTGAATGCGTGGGTCCGCCCGAAACCAGGTCATCTGACGCTTGGCATAACGGCGATGGTGCTGCTTGGCGGCCGCCGTGGCTGTCGCCAAGTCCTGTTCCCCCCGCAGATGGGCCGCCAGTTCCCGGTAGCCGAGTGCTTTGAGCCGGTCCAGATGGGGACCATAGCCGTTCTCCAGCAGACGCTGGCTCTCGGCGATCCAGCCCGCTTCCAGCATCAGACCCACCCGCCGGTCAATCCGCTGATAGAGGACGCTGCGGTCCATGCGTATGCCCACTTGAAGTACCGGCATGGCTTCGAGCGACTCCTGGTGCCGACGGTGCAGCGCGGAAAGGGTGGACCCGGTGACCTCGTAGACCTCCAGCGCACGCACCAGGCGCACCTGGTCGTTCTCGCTGGTCAGCGTGGCGGCATAATCCGGATCGATGCCGCGAAGCCGTTCCATGAGCACGGCGTTGCCATGCTCTTGCGCCTCCTGGCGGAGCCGGGTCCGAATGGTCTCGTTCCGCGGAGGACCCTCGAAGAGCCCGTCCATGAGCGCGCGCAGATAGAGCCCCGAGCCGCCCACCACCACTGCCGTCTTGCCCCGCTGTTGCATGTCCGCAATGCAGACGCGTGCCAGACGCTGGAATTCACCGGCCGCCATGTCCCGGTCGGGGTCAAGAAAGGAGACAAAATGATGCACCGCTTCGGCCTGTTCCTCCGGCGTGGGGGCGGCGGTGCCGATTTCCATGCCTCGGTAGAACTGCATCGAATCGGCGGACACAATTTCCCCGTGGAGCGCGCGGGCGAGTTCAATTCCGAGCCGGGTTTTCCCGGAACCCGTGGGACCGACCACCACAAGAACGGGCTTCACTGGATCCTCCGGAAGCTCTTCTCCATCTGGTGCCGGGTCAGTTCTACGATGATGGGCCTGCCGTGCGGGCAGGTGTAGGGCGGGCGCAGTCGGCGGAATCCTGCCAGCAGGTTGCGCCGTTCCTCCGGGGAGAGCGGGTCGCCGGCCTTGACCGAGGCCTTGCAGGCGCGCGTGGCGAGCCGGAGCATGTCGGAGGCCACATTCTCCCGGTCAAACAGGTTTCCCTGGGCCAGTTCGTCCAGCACTTGGAACATCAGGTCATTGATCCGCGACTCTTCATACAGGTGGCAGATGGCGGTAATCTGGAAAGTGTTGCTGCCGAATGGCTCCAGGTCAATCCCCAGTTTGGAGAAGAGCGCGGTGTTTTCGGTTACCAGCGCGGCTTGGGAGGGGGCCACCTCGACAATGAGCGGCACGGCGAGTTGCTGCGACTCGTAGCCATGATCGAGCAGTTCGTTTTGGAGCTGGTCGAAATTGAGCCGTTCATGGAGCGCGTGCTGGTCTATGATGAGCAGGCGTTTGTCGCCCGGCACGAGCAGATAGGTGTCAAACACCTGCAACGCCGCGTCGGCCAAATCCTCCACAGGCTCGTACAGCGCGGCGGGGGTGATGCCGTCCAAAGAGAAACCGCTTGCACTGCACTCGTCGAGGGGGGAGTCCTTTCGTCGGTTAAAGCCCGGCAGATAGGCGGGTTCGGGCGCTGCGGCATGATCCTCCACCGGGTCGGCCGACGGTTCGGTCAGCGTGGCGGACTCAAAGTCGTCGAGCCTGTCGAGAAGAGACTGGGTCTGAGCCTCCGGAACGCTGAAGGATACAGGTGCAAAGTCCGGAAAGGGCCTGGTCTGAACCGGAGCGGGGGGGGGCGCCATTGGGCGGCTTGCGGCGGCGCTTGCCGCAGCCATTGCGTCGGTGGACGGGCGTGTGAGCGCCTCGCGCACCACATCGCGCACCGCGTCGCGCGCCGCGCGCTCGTCGCGAAAACGCACCTCGCGCTTGGTGGGATGGATGTTCACGTCCACAAAGCGCGGATTGGTCTCCAGCAGCAGCACGCCCACCGGATAACGTCCCACCGTAAGCAGGCCCCTAAAGGCGTCCTCCAGACCGTACTGCAGCGAACGGTTCAGCACCGGCCGCGAATTGATAAAGAAGAACTGGTGTGACCGCGTGGCCCGGCTCAGGGTGGGCGTGCCCACCAGCCCCCGGATGTTGAACCCGTTGGCCTCGCCGTCGATGTCGGTCATGTCACGCATGAAACTGAGCCCCCAAATCAACGCGACCCGGTCGCGCAGCGTGGCCCGTTCGGGGATGTCGAGTAGCATGCGGTCGTTGTGCAGCATTTGGAAGGCCACGCCCTCGTGGCAGAGCGCGTGGCGCTGCACCACGTCGATGCAGTGGCCCAGTTCCGTCGTGATGCCCTTGAGAAACTTGGCGCGGACGGGAGTGTTGAAATACAGCCGGTTCACCGTCACCCGCGAGCCGGCGGGCGCGCCCGCCTTCTGAACATCGCGCAGCACGCCGCCGTCCACGTGGATTTGCGTGGCCGACTCGTCCTTGGCGCGGCGGGTCAGCAGGGTAAAGCGGGAGACGGACGCAATGCTGGCCAGTGCCTCGCCGCGAAATCCGAGCGTGTGCACCCCGTCCAAGTCCTGCGCCGAGCGGATCTTGCTCGTTGCGTGCCGTTCAATGGACAACAGCGCGTTCTGTTCCGACATGCCGTGGCCGTTGTCGATGACCTCGACCAGCGTGCGCCCCGCCGCCACTATCCGCACCGTGATCCGCGTGGCCCGGGCGTCCAGCGCGTTCTCCACCAGTTCCTTGACCACCGATGCCGGACGCTCCACCACCTCGCCCGCGGCGATTTTGTTTGCCACATCGTCGGGCAGGACGCGGATGTTCGGAATGTCGGAGGACGATGCCATAACGCTTGCTGCGCTCCCGGTTGCCGACTGCTATTCTAAAGCATCGCCCGCTTCCAGACAACGTGCGGTTCCAGAATCCTGCGGCGGTTGCTTGGAGATTCCCGCTTTCCTGGCAGTCCGGACCGTTTACGGTTTCACCAGTGAAGAAAGGGCGAAGACCACCCCGTAGAAAGAGTGGCACACAAGAAACACGTACGCACCCACGCAGCAGACCCCGAGCGGTGCACCCAGGTTCAGCAGCATTCGGGCCCGGTTCAGCGTCTCGGCCTGATGAATCTGCGCCAGTTGCCCGAATGAATCTGACAGCGCGCCCGCCTGGCCGCCCAGTTGGACCAGTCCGCGAAAGATGTGCGGGAAAAGCCTGGTCTCTTCCCGGCCGAGCGCGGCATCGAACGAAAGCCCCTGGCGCACCGCATTGCTTAACCGGCTCAAGGCCGCCGACATCATGGGGCTGACGTCACTCAAAGCCACATCGGCCAGGGCTTTGTCCAGGGGCAACCCCGCCCAAGTGAGTGTTTCGAGCTGTTGCGCCACATGGGCCAGGTCCCGGGAGCGGTACAGTCGGCCAATCCACGGCACGTGCAGGAGGACCCTCCAAAGTAATCGGCTCAGCCGACTGCGCTGCATGGACAGCAGCGGAACCGTTCGTTCGAGCCAGAGGAGGACCAGCGCGAGCAGGAGAATGGCCGGAATAATCGCCCATGCGGGGATCATCGACAGTGGCTGATGGAGCCGTATCAGCCATTGCGTTGTCCAGGGCAGCGCAGCGCCACAACTGTAGAAAATCTCCCTGAACTGGGTGCTGAGCACTGCTATGGCC
>CAIJOU010000791.1 GCA_903822375.1 Candidatus Hydrogenedentota bacterium | reverse complement strand
GTTTCTCCTTCCACGGCCTGGCGGATGATTTCATCCGCATTGTCGATGCGTATCCGTGGGTCTTCTGCCAGATTCAGTACAACTACCTGGACGAAGATTATCAAGCCGGCACGAAGGGGCTGCAGTATGCCGCCGAGAAGGGTCTGGGCGTAATTGTCATGGAGCCGTTGCGGGGCGGCAATCTCGCCGAAACGCCGCCCGAGTCCGTGCAGGCTATCTGGAACGAGGCGGCGGTGAAACGCACGCCGGCGGAATGGGCGCTGCGCTGGGTCTGGAATCATCCGGAAGTCACCGTTGTCCTGTCCGGCATGAATGACGAGGCGCAGATCGAGGAGAACCTTGCCATCGCCGGGACGGCGCATGCCAACGCCCTGACGCAGCAGGAACTGGAGCTCGTGGGGCGGGCAAGCCGTGCCTTTGCGGGATTGATGAAGGTGGGTTGCACGGGTTGCGGCTACTGCATGCCCTGCCCCAGCGAGGTGATGATTCCCATCTGTTTCGAAGAGTACAACAAGATGCACCTGTTCGGCCCGGTCGACGAAGTCAAGTTCAGGTATGCGTTCCGGATGAGCGGCCAGTTGGTGGACGGTCGGCCGGGCTATGCCTCCCAGTGCGTACAGTGCGGCGAATGCCTGGACAAATGTCCCCAGGGAATCCCAATCCCAGAGGATCTGTCCCGCGTGGCCGCCGAGATGGAAGACGCAAGCATGCCGGAAAAAGTGGCCATCGCCGAGAAAATCTTCCGGGCCGAGGCGTGACAGCGACGGGCCGTCCGCGTGAGGAAGAACCCGCGGTCTGCGTTTAGGACCGTCTCACGAACGCCGACATTACCCCGCAACAGCGGCCCTTAATTCGCCGTGCCGTCGGCAACCACCCGAAAGACGCGATGACCGAGATGGGTCTGGCCAAAGGAATCCTTTGCCTTCACGTGGAGCGTGTAGATGCCCGGCACCAGGGATGAAGCATTGAGCGGGGCCTTCCACAGATGGTCCGTGGGGTAGGGGAAATCCATATCCCAGCCCCAGACGCCATTCTGCCGTTGGGCATTCATGCCAAACATGCGCAGGCATTCCGGGTCCAAATCGACCGTCGGGATCATGGGCTGCCACGGCCCGTTGTCGCCAATGCGCATTTCCACGGGGTCCTGCGGCGAGCCAATGAAGAAGTTCACCATCGCCTGCGCACTGGCGAGTTCCTTGACCGCGACCGCGTCGGGCAGATAGACGTTCATCTGGTAGTCGGCGGGACGTCGCGCGCATTTCCAGCGCACCTTGCAGCGCGTTCCGTCGACGTCGAGCAGGCCGTAGCCGTTGGGCGTGCCGTCATTCATGGTGGCGTGGGGGATGCCGGTCTCGTCGCGCTCGCCGCACCACCATGACCCCGACACCGCACCCAACACGAGCTGGTGCAGGGGTTCCAGCCGGTTCCATCCGCGATCGCCCGTGCCCACAAACTGGTGAGTTTGGATGTGCGCGTGGCCGGCGATCGAAAAGGTATTGGGAAATTCGGACAGGGGACGCAACACTTCGTCGGCGTTCTCCACCGAAGACAGCGGCACATGCATGAACAGGATGACCAGTTTGTCCTTGGGTGTGCGTTCAAGCAGATGCCGCACGAAACTTGCCGCGTCGTCCGGAAAACGGTCCTTGCTGCCGTCGGCGGAGAAAGTGATGTCGCGCAGCACGATAAACCGTGCCTCGCCCTGGTCAAAGGCATAGGTGCTGGGGCCGAAAAAGTGCTTGAAGGACTCGTCCGAGAAACGGTCCTCGCGGACATTGCGGTTGTGGTCGTGATTGCCGAAGACTTCATACCAGGGCACACCGATTTGGCCCGTGATATCGCCCACCGTGCCGAGCAGCGCCGTGTCCTCGGCGATAAGGTCGCCCAGTGTGACGCCAAAGACCGCGTCCGTGCCGATCAGTTCGGGCACCACGTCACGGGCTATGTAGTCCGCCTCGGTCAGCCCGCGCGCCTGGGGGTCGGCGAACACCACGGCGGTGAACTTCGTCGCGTCCGTCTTGGGAATGAGTCCGAAATCTATCGATGCGGGCAGCGGCCCCGTGGGCGGAATGCCGGGAACGGCCTCGGGCGGCGAACCGGCCGATTTGTGGATGTAATAGAACTTGGGACGCTTGTATGCGTCCACGGGCACCGCATAGCCGCGGGGCTTCACCACGGAATAGATGACATCCTGCCCCGAAGGCAGTTCCCAGCGCCCCTCTGCACCGGTGGCGACAACGTCGGCGCCGTTGGATACCAGCACCTCGGGCAGGCCGCGCTCGCCGGAATCGCGCACACCGTTGGCGTTGCCATCCTCGTAGACGATGCCGCGGGCCGTTTCCTGGGCGTGTGCCGAGACGCACAAGGCAATGGCCGACAGCAACACAAAGTCAAGGACCACAAAACAAATCGGGCGCATGGCAAACCTCCTGGGCAAGAATCGCACCATTGCTTCAGTATAAACCATGGGGGGCGGAAGGCATAGGGCGAAACTCGGTGATGCGATGCAGTAGGAGCGCGGGAAGGGGTGCAGCGGCTATACTGTTACCTGAACAGATAACAGACTCGATTTCCATGCAACTGGTGCTCTCGGAGCATGGACGGAGGACGGAACGTGTTGCTTTGCACTAGAAATGTCTTAGCGGTCCTGTCCGCGCTGGTCCTCATCGCGACGCTCCCGTCAACGGCGCAGTCCGGCGCCAAGGCGCCGGAACTGTCGGTGGAAGTTCACACGGCAACGGATGGTGTCGCACCGGGCGGAACGCTGCGGGCCGCGCTGGTGTGCACGCTGTCGCCCGGTTGGCACATGAACGCACACAAGCCGCTGGACGAGTTTCTGATTCCCACGGAACTTCAGTTTCAACCGGAAGCGCCGCTTGCTGTGAAGTCGGTGGGATATCCGGAGGCCAAGCAGGTCACACTGTCTTTTTCGCCCACGGCGCTGGCCGTATACGAAGGCAAGTTCGTGTTGGGCGTGGAGATTGCCGCGGCCGTCGACGCCGTGCCGGGTGCGCAGACACTTAAGGGCACACTCCGTTACCAGGCCTGCAACGACAAGTCCTGCATGCCACCGGTGAACAAAGCGGTGGAACTGCCGGTAAAGGTGCTTGCCAAAGGCGCAACTCCGGCTCCAATGGACGGATTCCCGGATGCCAAGTGGGCCGATGTGGTCAAGTTCGACGCGCCCGCATCGCCACCCGCATCCGCGCCCCCCGTGACGCCGTCCGCCCCGAAGCCTCCCGCATCTTCTGCGTCCCAAGCCGCGCCGGCCGACTGGCATGCGCTGGCGGACCAGTTTACGGTGGCCGGCCGACTTGACGGTTACGCGAACACATCAGACTTTCTGGCTTTCATCGACGCCGCCGACAAGGGTGAGCGCACGGGCGGCAATGCGCTGGCGGGCAAGAGCCTGTGGCTGATGCTGGTGCTGGTGCTGGGCGGCGGCCTGCTGCTCAACCTCACCCCCTGCGTGTTGCCGTTGATTCCGATTAACGTGGCAATCATCGGCGCCGGGGCGCGGGCGGGCAGCCGTGCGCGCGGTTTTGCGCTTGGCGGGGCCTATGGCTTGGGCATTGCGCTCGTCTACGGTGCGCTGGGCCTGGTGGTTGTCCTGGGCGTGTCGTCCGCGTTTGGCACCATCAATTCAACCGTCTGGTTCAATGCATTGATCGCGCTGTTGTTCATCGTTCTCGCGCTGGCCATGTTCGATGTGATCGAAATCGACTTCTCACGTTTTCAGGCGGCAATCGGCATTCGCGGCAACGAACGCGGCAGTTTCCCCGTGGCCTTGGCCATGGGCGCGGTGTCGGCCCTGCTGGCGGGCGCGTGCGTCGCGCCGGTGGTCATTTCGACCATTCTGCAGGCGCAGGACCTGTACAGCCAGGGCCATGCCGCGGCGCTCGCGCTGCCCTTCGTGCTGGGAGCGGGCATGGCGCTGCCATGGCCCTTTCTCGGCGCGGGACTGTCCTTCCTGCCCAAGCCCGGCAAATGGATGGTCCGTGTGAAACAGGCCTTCGGCGTGTTCATCCTTGTCTTCGCCCTGTACTACGGCCACATTGCCTACACGCTGTGGAGCCCGTCGGCCTTGGCCGGCGGGTCCGAAAAGGGCGGATGGACCGCTTCGCTGGAGGAGGGGCTGTCGCGCGGGCTTGCCGAGAAGAAGCCCGTGATCGTTGACTTCTGGGCAACCTGGTGCAAGAACTGCGCCGTCATGGACGCAACCGTGTTGCGGGACTCCGCAGTGACCGCACGCCTGGACGGCCATGTGAAGGTGAAGTATCAGGCCGAGGAACTGGCCGCATTGCCCGCGAAGGATGTGGCCGCGCGGTTCCAGGTGCTGGGTCTGCCCACCTACGTCATCTTAAAACCGAAGGGTTAACGCCATACCCACCGCACAATTGCTGCTGGACCATTTTTTTACGCTGGCGGGTTTCCTGCTCGCCGTGGTGCTCGTCGTGCGCGTACTGGGCGAAAGACGCCCCCCCGGCGGCACCATGGCGTGGCTGTTGGCCATCGTGCTGGTGCCCTGGCTGGGAGTGCCCTTCTACCTGGTCTTTGGCGGGCGCAAACTGAACGAGAAGATCCGCGCGAAAGGGCCGCTTTACGACGCCGGTGACGACAGCCAGTTTGATACGGACAAAATGATGACCGGCGGGCGCGGCATGGTGGGTCCCGGCATGCCGCCGCCGCAAAGCGGCAACCGGGTGGACCTGCAATTCAGCGGCGAAACCGCCTACGCGCGGGTCATGCGCATGATAGAAGAGGCGCGTGAAACCGTTCATGTCACCACCTTTATTCTTGGACGGGATGAAGTGGGTCGCGCCATAATAGACCTGCTGGCCCGCAAGGCGCGCGAGGGGGTGCGGGTGCGCCTGCTGCTCGACGGGTTGGGCTGCATCCGTACCAGCCGCAGTTTTGCCGCGCCGCTGCGCCGCGCGGGCGGCCGGGTGGGGCGGTTCATGCCCGTGCTGCCGCTGCAGCGCAAATGGTCGGCCAATCTGCGCAACCACCGCAAGATCATCGTGGTGGACCATGCGGCCGCCATGGTGGGCGGCATGAACCTGGCCACCGATTTCATGGGGCCGGCGCCGCGCGAAAACCGCTTCCTCGATTCGGCCGTGTTCGTGGAGGGGCCCATCGTGGCCGACATCGAGTCGGTCTTCGTCAGCGACTGGAACTATGCGACCGACGAGCAGATTGACATGCCCCCCCACGCCCACACCCTCGCCCGGCAGCGCACTGCCAACGACAAGGAGGCGATCTCGACGCTGCAAATCGTGGCCAGCGGACCCGATGTGCCCGTAGACACCTTCCCAGACACGCTGCTCAGCGAGGTGATGGAGGCGCGCGAGCGCATCTGGCTTGTGACACCCTACTTCATTCCCGATGACGCCTTTCTCCGGGTGCTCGCCGTAAAGGCGCGCGCGGGGCGCGATGTGCGCGTGATCGTGCCCCTCCGTTCCAACCACCGCGTCGCCGACCTTGCCCGCGGCCCCGCCCTGCGCGACCTGGTGGCGGCGGGCGGGCACGTCTACGCCTATCCCAAAGGTATGGTCCACGCCAAAGCCATGGTCTTCGATCATCACCTGGCCATTACGGGCACGCCCAACCTAGACATGCGCAGCCTCTATCTCAACTTTGAGGTGGCCCTTTTCCACTACACCCGCCCCGAGATAGAGAAAGTCGCCGCATGGGCCGCATGGCTGCAGGCACAGTCGGTGCATCTCACCGGCGAACAGCCGGCCCCGCTTCGCGCCTGGGCAGAACACCTGTGTAACATCATTTCACCGTTGCTGTGAATCCGGGAACATTGCCGACAGAAAGCGCCTTTCTCCGGCTGAAAGCCCGAGGACTGGCAGCCTCACGTGCGCGGCACCCGGGTCCCGCCACCTGTCGCAAGCGACATAAACTCTTTTCAGGCGCTGCACTGGCGTAGCGCAGTTCAACCTGGAGGTTTTGTTATGCGTCATCACAGGCACGGTGCCCCCCGGACTGGACAGCCTGGCCGTCCCCGCGCCGTTTGCGGGCTTTGTGACGACCTTGGCCAACAAGCTCGTCACCTCAATAGGCACTGTCCCCGGCGTGTTCCGGGTTTCCGATGAAGATTGCGCCATGCCGACAACCCCCTCTACGCGGGCCAGGGCAACGGCGGCGGCAACACGCTCTACCGGGTGACCGCCACACAGGCGAAGGTATACCAGAGAGCCATAGATGAACACAGGAAGCTGGAGACGCTGCTGGAGGACATCAGGACCACCTCCCTGCAGATACTCGAAGCCACAACACCCGGTGTGATAAAACGCAAACAACCAAAAAAACAGAACTTACGCCCCAAGTCAGTGCCATTCGGAAGCGTCCCCATGTTTCCCCAGTTTTTTCCAACCCCAAACACTTCCGGATGTGGGATTGACTTTCACCAAGAGGCTCCGCGATACTGGGGCAACCTAAGTGTTTATTGGAGTATCGGCTCGCACATGGGAGGCGTCGTGTACGTTGCGGTGGTGACATTCTTGTGGCTGGGACTGCTGCTGGCAGCCATTTCAGCCATAGTCCTGTTTCAGCGCGCCTGGACGGCGCAAAGCAAGCTTCGTTCTTTCGCCGTCAATGCGCTGCTCACGTGTTTCAGTTTTGCTTTTCTCTTTCTGGCTTTCGAGATGTATTGTCGGCTTGCGGTGGCGTCCGATGGATTCGGGACGACGCTGGCCGCAAAACGATGGGCCGAACTGTATGATGTTCCACGGAATTCCATGAGATATCGCGATGACGAGCATCGTCCGGAGGACTTCAAAGGCAGGCGGGCGCTGTTGGTTTTGGGAGACTCTTTTGCGCGCGGTTCGGGAATACGCAATTACAGGGATGTCTGCTCGCAGGTGTTGCGGCGAAAGCTGGGCGAGGGGTGGGAGGTCGCCAATATTTCCCGTTGCGGCTGGGACACAACCCATGAACTCGATGCGCTCAAGGCCTATCCCGTGCGTCCGGACGTCGTTGTGTTGGAATACTATCTCAATGACATCCATCATGCGGCGACACTGCATAATCTTGCGTGGATCCCCCCGTTTTCGGAGCCTCCCGCCGTGCTGAAACCGCTGGTGGACAACTCGTACCTGGCCAACAAGGTTTTCTGGAGCGTCTGCCGCATTCAGCTTGGGCTGGCCGAAACCACCTTCCGTGACAGGATGCTGTCTTATTACGACCTGCCTGACGTGTGGGCCGCGCACGCGCAGGAACTGCAGGCTTTTGTGGATCAGGTTGGGGCGTTCAAGGCCAGGCTAATCGTTCTTATCATCCCGAACCTCTTCGCCGTGGAGCAAAGCGTGGCCGCAGCCTCACGCGTGGCTGCGTTCATGACCGCCAACAACGTCGAGGTTATCGACATGACGCCCATGCTCATCAAGCGCGACCCCGGCACCATGGTGGTCAATCCCGTGGACGGCCACGCCAACGAAGCGCTGAATCGAGAAATGGCGGACCTGCTGTATCCCCTTGTCCAAAAGGGGTCTGCCCCGGCACGGCCGGAGAGTCGGTAAATGGCGGTTAAGTCCGGAAGTCCACCGTGAAAACACTGAGCGGGAGCCGCCAAAGGGCACGCAGGGGGAGGCGTTGCGAAGAACCACTCTTTTAGGGGAACAGGCAATTACCAATATACCATCGTCACAGAGACAGGGGGCATGCGTTGCCGGTTTATGGGAGGTGTTTCCGTTCAGACCGAGGAGCCTGTCATCGTTCCGGGTTCGGTTCATGCCGACCTTTCCGAATACCCCAACCGGGTTATGCAGCAAGCCCAGGGTTGGTGGTCGCCTGAGCGACGCTCAGGCGAACGCCTACCCTGGGACGGCCCAGTTCACCACCTTCTCCGCGAGGTAGGCCTTTTCCCGCTGCCGCGCGACTTCGGCCAACCCTGGGCTGTGCTCCATAACCCCGTTGGGGGACCTGAACAAGGGTCCGAACGTTCACGCCCAGAGTGTTGCAATCCCTTGTTCACATGCGATCAAAACCTTGCAAAAAAGGTACATCAGCAAAGACCAGACCCCTTACATCCTGACGGTATCAACATTGGGAACGTCGTTGACAGAAGGGGCCTTTCTCCGACTGGAAGCTGGAACGCCATTGCACAAATTGGCTAACTATTTTCATTTAAACGACTTGTGCTTATTCAGAACAGCGATTCCATTGTCTCAACGGGTCTGCACAGTCTCAAACAAATCAGCGGTTGTTTCCGAATAATCCCCGAAAGGGAGCTCCCGTCCCTCTCGCTGGGGCCGGATGCCTGAAAGTTGATAGTGAATAATCGGCAGCTTTGCTTCCCCGGAACGGAACGGACAACAAGAAAGGTGTTGACATTCAGACTGGTTTGTGGTACAAACTAGTTGTGTTTCGGAGTGACCGGAACTCGGAATTAAATTTGAAAGTGCTGTAGTCGGCCCTCAGGGCCGTTATGTACAGAATTTTCACAACGAGAGGAGGCGAAAAAGAAATGAAGAAAACTAGTATGGTTCTTATCATGTTGGTTGGCAGCATCGCGTTTGCGAGTTCGCTGTCCATCCCCTGGTACGTGGACACCGCGCCGGTGGGCACCAATCTTCCTCCGGAAGAGAGCGGCGGTCTGGCGCTCATCTACCTGAAGAGCACGGTTGACCGTGTTCTGACCTGCGAAATCGCGTACTACAATTCGGCTGGCCAGAAAGTTGGTCCGTTCGCACCGGCGGTGAACACGTTCACCATCCAGCCGATGTCGGCGCTTGGCTTCCGTCCGGTTGCTGATGATCCGGCCGCTGGTCTCACCAGCCCCTGGGGTCATACCGGCACCAACAAGGGTCAGGAAGGCATTCAGGCCATGAAGGTTCCGAATCGTCCCTTCAGCCCGGACACGTCGACGGCGATCCCGAACTCTGGTGGCATTATCGACGTCAGAAAGAACGGCTCAATCACGATCTCGTGGACCGGCCCCGAAGCGGCGCCGACGGACATTCAGGGCTCTATGATGTCCTGGAACTACAACAAGGCTACGGGCGTGCTTGTCAGCTTCAGTCACCTGCTGCCTCCTGGAAAGTAATCTAAACTACCAGGCAGTCACAGACGTATTGACGATTATTGAGGCGGGAATGTCGAAACGACATGCCCGCCTCAGTTCTTTTTTTTCAAAGGACGAAGAGCGAAGGACGAAGGACGAAGGGTGAAGGGTGAAGGGTGAAGGACACGGAGGGTCATATCCCAGACCGCAAATCTCAAAGGTCAGAGTTGTCCTTTGACCTTTGTCCTTAATCCTTTTTCCAGTGCATCACGCCCTGACAATGCGGTCCCGGTGGTGGGTTACGTTGCGGGTCATATTGCGCGTGTCGACGACAAGGGGGGCGTGTTGAACGATGAAATCAGGGTCATAGGCGGAGTGGGCCGTGGCAACAAGCACGCAGTCGCTGGCGGCAAGTTCCTCGGCGCTGAGCGGGGCGCTTTCCAGGCGCAGCGCGCCGTGGTCCAGGCAGGGCACATGGGGGTCATTGTAACGGACGACGGCACCCTTTTCCCGCAGCAGGTCCATAAGCCGGAGCGCGGGCGATTCGCGCATGTCGTTGACGTCGGCCTTGTATGCGGCGCCGAGCACGAGCACACGGGCGTTGCGCAGGGTCTTTCCCCGATCATTCAGCGCCTCCATCACGCGGGTCACGACATAGTGCGGCATGGAAGTGTTAATCTCGCCGGACAGTTCGATGAACCGTGTGCTGAAGCCGTACTCCCGGGCTTTCCAGGTGAGATAGAAGGGGTCAATGGGGATGCAGTGGCCGCCCAGTCCGGGACCCGGATAAAAGGGCATGAATCCGAAGGGCTTGGTGGCGGCGGCGGCGATAATCTCCCAAACGTCCAGTCCCATCCGGTCGCAGAGCATCTTCAGCTCATTCACCAGCGCGATATTGACGCTCCGGAACACATTCTCCAGCAGCTTGGCCAATTCCGCGGCGGCGGGGCGGCTCACGGGCACCACCCGCCCGCAAACGCGCGCATACAGGGCCGCTGCCGCCTCCGTGCAGGCGCCGGTCACGCCGCCCACAACCTTGGGAATGTCGCCCAGCGCATAAGCGCGGTTGCCCGGGTCCTCACGCTCGGGAGAAAAGGCCAGGAAGAAGTCGCGGCCGACCTCAAGTCCCTGTTCCCGCAGCAGCGGAAGCAGCACCTCTTCAGTGGTGCCGGGCCATGTGGTGCTTTCCAGCACAATCAACTGGCCCGGGTGCAGCGTCCGCGCCGCGGCCTCCGCGGCAGCGCGCACGTGCGACAAATCGGGCTCACGGTGCGCGGTGAGCGGTGTGGGCACGCAAATGATGATCGCATCGGCTTTGGCCAGCAGTCCGGTGTCCGTGGTGGGAGAAAAATGACCCGAGGCAACGGACGGCGCAATCCACTCGCCCGGCAGATGGCACAGCGGGCACTCTCCGCGCAACAGCATGGCAACCCGGTCCAAGGCGGTGTCCACCCCGATCACATGGTGGCCGGCGCCGATGAAATGGCGCGCCAGCGGCAGGCCGACATAGCCCAGCCCCACCACGGCGACGACCGCCGACCCGTTCTGGATTTTCGCCAGCAGAGCATCTTTCATGACATCACATCCGGGCAGGATTGCCGGAGTGGATTATAGCGGTCTCCGATGAAACAGGTACAGTCGCCGCCGGACCGCCGGGCGCGCGCGCCCCACGCCCCCGCAACGGCCAGCGCTGCGGCGGCCATGAAAAGACCGCGAACTCCCGCAACGGCCAGGACCGCCCGCACCTGAAGCCGTGTCGACGGTGACGACTGGATGGTTTCGTGCGCATCAGTCACCTCGCAATAGTAAACGCCGTCGTCTTCCGGGCAGACATGCCAAATGTCCAGCGTTGGGTTGGTTTCTCCGGACAGTTCCGACCAGGGCTTGGCCGAATCGTCAAAATACCACTGGAATCTCCGCGCGCCCATGCCGCCGGTCACTTCAACGGACATGCTGCACGGGTCGCCCCAGTTCACGGTCATCAGTGGTGCCGGCACCGCCGTGAAGCGCAGGTGCGACATCTGATAGCCCGGCACCGAGACTTGGCCGGTGGCGAGCGGCCATCCCACCGCATCTTGAACGGTCTCGACGGCATCCACGGCCAGCCACAAAGCGCCGTCTGATGCACCGGTCTGCACGGACACTGTATAAACTGCACCGCTGCCGCTAATTGCAACAACGTTGGTGTCCGACAAACCGCCCGCGGAAAATCCAGTGAACGGCGCGCCCAGGGGCACGCCGGTGACCGGCTCGCTGAACGTCACGCCAAACCGTACCACCGGCGCGTTGGTGGGACTGGCGTCGAGCCGGGCAATACCGCTTACCGTGGGCGGCGTGTAATCGAGCGTAAAGGCCTCTCCCGTGCTGTTTCCCGACGACAGGGGATTGCCGGACAAGTCATGAATGTTCCCGCCGGTTATCACATCAATTGCAACGGTTCCCCCGGCGCTCCCCGTGTCCACCTCGACCTCGTAGCGGCTGGGGTCCTCCGTCTGCCGTACGGCAACGATGGATGCATCGGGCACGCTGCCCGGGCGGAGGGCAAAATCGCTGAACGGTGCGGCAAGGCCCACACCGGTGACGGTCGTGGAAAACTGAACGATAAAACGCACGGACGGCGTCCGAGCCGGATTGGGCCCACTTGGCGTGACCCAGGCGACATAGGGTGCCGTACCGCCATCCTGCACCTGAACACGTATCGATGGTGACGGGATGGTTTCATGCGCATCGGACACTTCGCAATAGTAAACACCGCAGTCCGCCAAACGGGCATGGGGGATGTCCAATATCGAAGCCGTTTCTCCGTACAATGCCGACAGGGCCTTGGCGGTGTCGTCATAAAACCACTGGAACTTCCGCTCGCCCATTCCGCCGCTTGCCGTAACCGACAAGCGGAACGGGTCGTCCCGGTTCACTGTGAGCAACGATGCGGGTGCCGAAGTGACGCGGAGATGCGATACCTGGTAAGTCTCGGCTGACACCTGTCCGCCGGCAAGCGGCCACCCTGCCGCGTCCCGCGCCGCCGCATCAGAGTCGATAGCCAGTTGCAAAACGCCGTCCGACGGTCCGGTCTTCACGGACACGGCATAGGCTGCGCCGTTGCCGCTTATGGCAACAACAGCGGCATCCGGTAGCCCGCTCGCGGAGAATCCGGCGAAGGGCGCGGCAAGGGGCACACCGGTGACCGGTTCGCTGAACCTCACACCAAAGTGCACCACCGGCGCATTCGTGGGGCTTTCGTCAAGCCGGATGATTTCGGCCACCACGGGCGGCGTATAGTCCAGCGTGCAGGACTCTCCCGCAGCGTATCCGGCGGACAGGGGGTTGCGGGCCAAGTCATGAACATCACCTCCGGCCAGCACGTCAATGGCAACACTTCCATCGGCGTGTCCCGTGTCCACCTCAACGTCATAGCGGCCGGGGTCCTCCGTCTGCCTTGCGGCAACAATGGATGCGCCCGGCACGCTGCCCGGGCGGATGGTGAAATCGCCGAAAGGCGCGGCAGAACCCACACCTTCCACCGCCTCGGAGAATTGCACCAGAAAATGAACGGTTGGCGTCCTCGATGGATTGGGGCCGTCCGGTGTGACCGAAACGACAAACGGGGCCTGACTGTCCTGCGTGGACACGACCGGCACGGACCATGCGCTCTCAACACGGCGGTCCGTCTCCGCCTGCCAACAGAGGCCCCAGTCGAGCAGTGCGGGGGTGACTGCTGTGTTTGAAGTGGACAGGCGCGCCCGCAAGCGCACCGGCATGATGGTTAGCAGGCTTAAATCGGCACCCGGTGCGAGCCCGCTCCAGCCCGGCACAGGGGTGGTGCCCGATGCGGGCAAGACGTCCACCGTGACCGCCGTGCCGGTCGGCACGTCGGCGGTATAGTTCAGCGTGCGCCATGCGAAGCAGGACGCGGGTGTGATTGCCGGCGTGAGAACCTCACCGGACGGTGCGTAAGCGGACATGCTGGCCGTGATTACCCGCATGTTGTACATGCCCGTTGTGGTCACGATGGGGGAGACCTGAGTGAGCGGCGTTTCGGACGGAAAGTGCGTGCTTTGCGCGCGGCCAACGCTCGTGCCGAACGAGACGGTTGCCGCCGTGGGTGCCTTGTAGGCGGTTGCCGTGCCCGACCAGGAGAGGCCCATGGCATAGTGCTTTCCCGGGGTCAGTAGTAACGACAACCCTTCGACCGACACGAAACCCAAGCCCGCGTCGGCGTTTACGGTTTGACTGCACAGTTTCACGGCGTATGCATCCGCAAGGAGGTCGGTGCCGCCCTCGTAGACGGCGAATTCAACCGGCAAAGCATTCTCGCGGGACAGGAACATGGAGAACCCGGTCAACCGCACCGCCTGGGATACCTTGAACACATTGAACCGACCCATATTTGTGTCTGCCCACTTCAAGTCTTCCCGCGCACCGCCGACCGTGTCCTTGTGAATGACGGGACCCCGCAGTGTCACTTTGCCGCCCCCATAGAGGGCGGTTTCGGAAAGGGTATCCAGGGAGAACTCGGAATCCTCGGTTTGATTCCATGACGCCTCCGCCCCGGGGACCAAACGCGCCGCACGGACGCGGTAATACTGGGCGACATCCCAAAGACCGACAAAATTCTGGCTGGTGGAAGGAGCCCATCCTACAGCCTGAAATATGGCGGCAAAATCTGCGGTTTGGGAACATTCCACATAGTAGCTGTCCGCCTGCGGCACCGGCGCCCAGGACACCGTGTTCGAGGAACCCGGTGCAAGCGAAGGCTCGGGGTCCATGACCGGCGCGTCCGGCACCACGGAAACGAGGTAATCCTCGACCTCCCCGTCCGCCGCCGCACCGGTATAGGAAAGCCCGCCGGAGGTGCTCAGGCGAAACCGTGCGAACACACGATCGGACACTTCCGCATCTGCCGGTATGTCCACGATAAGGTCATTGGCCCCAGCCACCAGGGACGCGGCCGCGAACACCTGTTCTCCCGCGTCCTCCCACGATCCGTTCAGGTTGAAATCGATCCATCCGTCCAGTTTGGCCGGAGCCGATGCGGTCACGCGCAGGGTCGCGCTGCGTCCGGGGACAAGCCGATCGACAAAGACAACGCCGTCCTCGTCAGTGCCGTCGCCGGAGGCGTCTGCCGTTGGCAGACCGTCGGGCGTCATGTCTCTCGTGGCGCCCAGCATGGGCCCAACCGCCGCATGGCGCGCGCCGTTGTCTTCCAACAGTGTCGGATAGGGTGCGGGCGCATCACCAAAGTCGCAGGCCAGCGGGGGCGACTCGAACACCGACACCGCATCAATACCCAACCCCGAACTGCCGGAGTTGTTCACCACCTGCCCGTTGCCATAGTGGTTAAAACGAATCCGGAAGGTCGGGGTGTAACGGATGTTCCACGTCTCCAGGGCGGAATCCAGCGACACCGTGAACCGGGTATACGAGCGGGTGAGTCCATCATTTTCGGTCAGGCTCAACAGGGGGTACCAGGTGGTGCCGTCAGGGCTTATGACCACCCCGTCAAAATTCTTCGACCCGGTATACTCGGCCCATGGCGTGAGCGGGTCGGAGAGGTCGGAAAAGGACTTTGCCAGAAAGGTGAGATAGACGCTGCTCCTGCCCGCGAGGTCCACCGTCAGTGTGACTTCGTTTCGGTTGTTCGTTCCCGCGACGCACGAATCGAGCACAAGATGGTACGTGCCCGAAGGCGGACCGCAAGTGTCCAGAATGCGGTACCACCAGTTCCCCGAAAGCGGCGTCGGGGCCGGGGCAGTCCCGGAAGCCGCCCACCACGGACCCAGCACGGGATAGGCGAAATCATCGAAAAAGGGCAGTGTCGCGGCAAGTCCCCAAGCGGTGTCTGGAAGAAGAATCAGGCCCGCCCCAACCAATACGCAAAAAGAGATCTTTGTCCAACCAAACCGTGCGCAGTTCATCCGAATCCCCTCCCTTACATCGCGCCGCTCGCCTTTGCCACTTCCCTGCAGGCGTCCATAGAATCGCTTTGTTCACGGCACCGTCGCGATTGGCATCAAAAATATACCATGGGGGAATCCGGAATCAAGATTTAGGCAGATCATCGGCGAC
>CAIJOU010000790.1 GCA_903822375.1 Candidatus Hydrogenedentota bacterium | reverse complement strand
CTGCTTCACCGAGATGTCCTTTGCGTGGACGTGGACGACCTTGTCAATCACGGCATCAAGCATCTCATACGGGTCCGAACCGGACAGATATGTGTTTCCGCAGTCATAGTTGCACTTGATCCACGGCGAGTCCACCAGCGAGAGGATTCGCACCATGCGATCAATCTTGCCGGTGTACGGCCCATGCTGCTCCACCGCGATATACACGCCGTTTTCCTCGCAAGATTCAGCGATGGCGCGCAGGTTGATGCGCATAATGTTGTAGGCCTCGGTCTCGTCGATCCACTTGGGCGGAAACATGTCCTCGGTGATCTGGACCACCTTCACACCGAGCGCCTTGGCGTATTGAAGGCCCCGCTTTGCATACTGGACGCCAAATTCGGGACTGAGCAGGTCCGAGTGCGACGACAGGCCGCTGATCTTCACACCGGCCTCATCGCACATGTCCTGAATGACCTTGGGGTCCGTGTCCATGCTGGTAACATGGCAGTAGCCCGCATTGGACAGCAGGCAGCGGCCGTTCAGGAAACACGGCTCGACATATTTGTAGCCGATCTCCCCGGCGCGCTTGATGCCCCAGGCGAGGCTCTTGTCGGCGTGCCGGACATATTCCAGATTGATGCCGATGCCCATGCGGCCGTTTGGATCCCAAGCCGCGCCGGGCTCGTTCGGAGCCGCAGCCTGAGCCGTCTGCGAGACCGCCGTGACAGCCGCGCCCACCGCCGTCATTGCGAGCGAAGCGCGGCAATCTCCCATGAACTCGCGCCGGGTCGAACCCGATGTCTCCGCCGGGGGAACTGTGTTCTCCGACATGATACAACACCTCCTGGGTTGGGGTTGTTTGGACGCTTCACTTTTCCGAAACTGTAGGACAGCCGCCCTCGGCTGTCGTCCTGTAACCAAAACCAAGGAATGACAGGCGAGGGCGCCTGTCCTGCATTCTATTTGGCGGGCCTGTGGGCCGCCACCCATTCGTTATAGGCGGCGTCAACCTGTTCCGCGCCGACTTTGCCGTCCCACAGTGCCACGCCGTAGCGCAGCGCCAGCGGCTTGCCGGGCTCAATCGTCATTGGTTCGCGGTACACGTTTAGCGTGGCCGACTGGTACGCAAAGCCCACGGGCATCGTGAAGAACATGGTGGGATGGCGCACGTTGTCCGGATCGGAAAACAGCGCCACCGTGACCGGCTTGCCGTCGCACGGGGCGGTGTAGGCGCACCAGTTCGCCGGAACGTTGTGCTCCTCGCCGCGAACAATTTCACCCGGCTGGCCGGAGGAATTGAAGAAGGTGCCAATCTTGTCCATCGACTCCTGAAAGCGCATGCCCAGCCCCGCGTAATGGGAACCGGTAAGTTTGGCCGGAGCACCCTCGGGCGCCTCCAGCTTCATCCGCCAGGTGACGATGGCGGGACCGTCGGGCTTGGGCAGGGCCGCGCGCACCACACGGTGCTCCTTCAGCACCACCTTGCCGTCCGCCGCGGTCCAGTCAAGGTCCTCCACCACGCCGTTCTCCCGAGTTCGGAAAGACTTCGACACCTCACGGCCGCACTTGTCGATTTCAGACCAGAAGTCCGTGTCGTTGACCGTAAGCGCAAACATGAGCCCGTGATGGTGGATGTGGTCGGGGACGTTGTCCCGAATAACATTGACTCCAGAGGGGGTGCACAGGGTTTGCACGTAAGACTTGAACGGCGCGGGTCCCTGTTTGTAGGTGAATATGGTCTTGTCCCCGCATTTGACAGGAACGGCATCGGCCGCCCAGGAAGACGCGGAAAACGCCGCGAGCGCAACAACCACCAGCCCTGACCTGAACATTGGCATACACCTCCAGTGGTATCGGCAACCGCCCGGGGAAACCCCAAGAGCGGAACCTATGGTAAGCAGTTGACCGGCGACATTCAAGTATAAAACAATGGGCCATGGCACAGGGAAAACAATCATGAGAGACAGCACGGAAAGTACGCGCGTTCCCGTTCGGGGGCGCGGTTTGCCGATTCACGCGATCGTAATGGCCTGGATTCTTTGCACCCATGCGGCCCCGGCCGTGCAACTTGAACCGCCAGCATACGCAGCGATTGCATCCGGTCCGGCGCGGTGCATTCCGCTGCAGGACCGGCCTTTCTGGTTTACGCTCGGCGGCGGAACCGGGAGCGCGCCCCATATGCGCACGCTGGAGAAGGCACCCCTCGCCGATCCAGAGCCCGCCCAATGCGGGGTCGGCGAATGGGGCTACTCCTTCCACAACCTCAAGAACGGGGAGCCCGACGGCGCGGGATACAGGCACTTTGGCGGTTATCCGACGCCGCCCCAAACCCGCGCAGAGGCCCTCGACTGCGTGCGCCGTTATTATCTGCACCTGCGGGAGGACGCGATGGCGAAGGCGACCGCCGAACAGCGCGCCTGCTTCGTCTCGGTCAACGGGCACTACTGCTATCAGCATTACGCCTGCGAATGGGGTTGTGACGTGGTGGGAAGCGAGGTGGGCGAGAATATCAACAGCATCCAGGCGCACATCGCCTTTACGCGCGGCGCGGCCCGCCAGTACGGCAAGCCCTGGCTGATCGACTTCTCCTCCTGGTACGGCCCCTCCATGTTTGACGAGAACCCAAATCGCACTTGGGGAGACAATTCAGGGCCGACCCACGGGCATTCGCTCAGCCTGCATGCGCGGACCTATTACCTATCCTACATGGCCGGGGCGAATGTGGTTGTCGCCGAAGGCGGCTGGCTGAACTGCTTCAAGTCGCAGGAACCCGGACCGGACGGCACGCTGCCGTTGTCATCGCTGGGGGAGAAGGCCGCCGAATTCTACCGTTTCACGCGCCGCCATCCCGACCGCGGTGTCGCTTGCGCGCCCGTTGCCCTGCTGTTGCCCTTCGACCACGGCATCTACCCGGGTTTCGGCAGGAAACTCTCCTGGAACGCCTTTCCCTACACGCCGGGCGACCAGCGCATTTTGGACGCGTTGAACGTCCTGTTTCCGGGCAGCCTCGGCGATCCCAACCAACCGGAACGGCCCGACCGGCAACCGGGAAACCCTGCATGGAAAGACCCGGAGTACATGCACACGGAAGCGCTCAGACTGGTCGCCTCGCCCTGCGGCGACATCGCGGACGTGCTGCTGGCCAACGCTCCGGCAGATGTGCTGCGCAGCTATCCGGTCCTTGTGACCGTGGGTGATTTCACAGCCGACGGCGGATTGTCCCAACGGCTGGACCAATACGTCTCAGACGGCGGCACGCTGCTGCTTGACGCGGCGGACAGGGCGACCGGTCTGCTTCCGAAAGAACTTGCCGAGAGGTTGGTCGTGTCGGAGCCGAACGGCAACACCCGAATTCAGCACGGAAAAGGTGAAGTGTGCGTGCTGGATTCGTCAAGTCCGAAACAGCCCACCGCCGAACGCCCCTTGGCAAAAGCCTTGGCGGCGGTTACGCACGACCTGATTCCGTTCACCGTTTCCGGTCGGGTCGAGACCCTGTACAACCGCACGGAGACCGGATGGATAATTACGGTGGTCAACAATGAGGGCATCACCAAGACCTTCCGCGAACCGCCCGGCATCGACGCGGCCGCCGAACAGACCATAACCATCGAAGGATGCGGCAGGCAAAAAGTGGAACGCGCCGTGCTCTGGGGCGCTGATGCCGATACTGAACTGGACCCAACCCACATCACTTTCCGCGTGCCGCCTGGCGAGTTGCGCGTGGTGTGTATGAGCCTCAACGCCGCAAGCGGCGGCTGAAGAAGTAAGGAAACGTTAACAATGACAGACAAACAGATTGATGAAATGTCAAAGGCCCTGCATGCGGATCTGAAGAAGGCAGTCAAACAAATGCTTCAACGCCTGACCATTGAAGAGCAGGTGGTTGTCGCCGAAATCATTTCACTCCCAAACATCATCAAGGCAATCAAGTTGAAAGGCTCCTGAAAGGGGGCATGCCGGGCATGCGCCGTCCTATTCCGCAGCGCGGCTAACCCGTCAGTAATCGTATCGGGTAGAGTGGTGAAGGAATTGCATAAACAGAAGGATTAGAAATGAAATCACATTACCTCATGCCGTTATCCAACATCAGAAACATAGCCAAAGAAATGATTGACGTCGTTATTGAATTGAGCGGTGAAGAAGACAAGGCCAAACAGACCGCATTGAAAGCCTCCTTGAAGCAGCTTGAAGCGGATTTGAAACAGGAAGTAACCCGGTTGAAGTAACCCCGCTCGGCATAT
>CAIJOU010000789.1 GCA_903822375.1 Candidatus Hydrogenedentota bacterium | reverse complement strand
TTTTCTCGAACGCGGCGGCGAGGGTGGCGGCGGTTTGGCGCTCTTCGTGGTCCATCCAGGGTTCGGCTTGGGCAAGGTTGCTGAGGTTCATGACGCGGTTCTCCGTTATGTTGTCCCCTATATATAAGCACCAAGTGTTGCATTTCTTATGGTTGTGTGCGCCGATAGTAGGAAGGAAAGAGGGGCCGGACATTGTGGGGAAGATTGTGGTTGGCACTGACTTACAATGCCAAAAACCTGTGTTTCGCCCTTTCAGGGCTCGTTTCTCTGGTTGGTTCTTTTCCCGGGGCATTGCCCCGGGCTTTCTTGTTGCGGCCTTTCAGGCCATTGAATGCGCATGTCATTCCGGTTCGCCGATACTGTGAAACGCGATAGGGTTGTCCCGTTCCCCTGAATCGATATAGCTTATGCCTCCCATACCTCCCATGCCTCCCTTGCTTCCCATTCCCCCGCGGCTGTTTACCGCGAAAACTGCGCAAATTGGCGTGCAGCAAGGGGTAAGCCTTGGACACCACCCGTGCGGATGTGCTATTCTTACGTCCATTCCTGCCCCCCTTCTTTTGGAAAGGAAGACTATGAGCAAGATTACCAAGCAGGACGTGGAGTATGTGGCCGGATTGGCCCAGTTGCGCCTGGATGACGCCGCCAAGGAGCGGCTGGTCCGGGAGATGGGCGATATTCTGGCGTATATGGACCAGTTGAACGAGCTGGACACGTCGAATGTGGAACCGATGATGCACGCGATGGAGATGACGAATGTGTTTCGCCAGGACGTGGTGGAGCCTTCGCTGCCGCGCGAAGAGGCCCTGATGAACGCGCCGGTGCATGACGGCGAGTATTTCATAGTGCCCCGTATTCTGGAGGGCGACGCGTCATGACCACCCCCCTGTACAAGAAAACCGCCCGGGAAATCCGGGATGCGGTGCGCTCCGGCGCGGTGACGGCAACGGCGGTGACGGAGGCGCATCTGGCGCGCATCGCCGAGGTCGACCCGAAGGTGGACGCGTTCACGCAGATATGGACGGATGAGGCGCTGGCGCAGGCCGCGGCGGTGGACGCGAAGGTGAAGCAGGGCGTCGATCCGGGCCCGATGGCGGGTGTGCCGGTGGGCGTGAAGGAACTCATCTGCACGCGCACGGGCAAGACGACCTGCGCGTCGAAGATCCTGGAGAACTTCCGCAGCCCCTACGACGCGACAATCATCAAGAAACTGGACGCCGCGGGCGCGATTTTCCTGGGCAAAGTGAACATGGACGAGTTCGCGATGGGCTCGTCGACCGAACGCAGCACGCTCAAGACGACGAAGAACCCATGGAACCTGAAATGCGTTCCGGGCGGTTCGAGCGGCGGCTCGGCGGCGGCGATCAGCGCGGACGAATGCGCCATGGCCATCGGCAGCGACACGGGCGGCTCCATCCGCCAGCCCGCCGCGCTGTGCGGCTGCGTGGGCATCAAGCCGACCTACGGCCGCGTGTCGCGCTACGGGCTGGTGGCGTTCGCCTCGTCGCTGGACCAGATCGGCCCGCTGACGAAGAACGTTGAGGACGCGGCGCTGTCGCTGAACACGCTGTGCGGGCGCGACCCGCTGGACGCGACCTCGGCGGATCTGCCGGTGCCCGATTTCACGAAGGCGCTGACGGGCGACGTGAAGGGGCTGCGCGTGGGCCTGCCCAAGGAGTATTTCACCGAGGCGCTCAACGCCGAGATGCGCGAGAAGGTGGAGGCGGCGGTGGACGTGTTCCGCAGGGGCGGCGCGGAAATCGTGCCGGTGTCGCTGCCGCACACGGATTATGCCATTGCGACCTACTACATCATCTGCACCGCCGAGGCGAGCGCCAACCTGGCGCGCTTCGACGGTGTGCGCTACGGCTACCGCCACCCCGGCGCCAAGACCGTCGAGGAAATGTACGTGCTGAGCAAGTCGGAGGCCTTCGGCCCCGAGGTGCGGCGGCGGATCATGCTGGGCACCTATGTGCTGTCGAGCGGGTACTACGACGCGTATTATCTGAAGGCGCAGAAGGTGCGGCGGCTGATCAAGAAAGACTTTGACGACGCCTTTGAGCAGTGCGACTTTGTGATGGGGCCGACCTCGCCCATACCAAGCTTTGAGTTTGGCGCGAAGACCGAGAACCCCCTCGAAATGTACCTTGCCGACATCTACACGATTTCGGTGAACCTCGCCACGCTGCCGGGCATTTCCATCCCCTGCGGGCTGACGGCGTCGGGCCTGCCCGCGGGCCTCCAGATGATTGGACGTCCCTTCGGCGAGGAGACCCTGCTGCGGGCGGCCCACTGTTACGAACAGACCAGCGGCATAACCCTGGGCGAACCGCCCATTGCCTGAGGACGCGCACATGGAATTCGAAGCAGTCGTCGGCATGGAGGTCCATGTCGAGATCAACAGCAAATCGAAAGTGTTCTGCGGGTGCAGCGGCAACTTCCACGCGGCGCCGAACACGAACGTGTGTCCCGTGTGCCTGGGCATGCCGGGCGTGCTGCCGGTGCTGAACGTGGACATGGTGAACAAGTCGGTGGCGGTGGGGCTGGCGCTCAACTGCACCATCTCGCGCTGGTCCAAGCTCGACCGGAAGAACTACTTCTACCCGGACATGGCCAAGAACTACCAGATCAGCCAGTACGACCTGCCGCTGTGCCAGAACGGCTGGATTGACATCGAGGTGGACGGCCAGACCAAGCGCATCGGCATCACGCGCGCGCACATCGAAGAGGACACGGCCCGCAACACGCACACCATCGGCGGCAACCAGAGCGGCGTCGACTTCAACCGCAGCGGCCTGCCGCTGCTGGAGATTGTGACCGAGCCCGACATCCGCAGCGCCAAGGAGGCCCTGGCCTACCTGACAGCGCTCAAGCAGATGCTCCAGTACCTTGACGTGAGCGACTGCAACATGGAGGAGGGCTCGCTGCGCGCCGAGGCGAACATCAGCGTGCGGCCCGTGGGCCAGGAGAAATTCGGCACCAAGACCGAGGTGAAGAACGTCGCATCCTTCTCCGGCGTGCACAAGGCCATCGAGTTCGAAATCGCTCGGCACATCAAGCTGATCAACTCGGGCGGCAAGGTGGTTCAGGAGACGCGTGGTTGGGACGCCGACCGGGGCATCACCGTCCCGCAGCGGCTCAAGGAATCGGCGCACGACTACCGCTACTTCCCCGAGCCCGACCTGGTGCCCATCGTCGTGGACGAGGCGTGGGAACAGCGCATCCGCGAGTCGCTACCCGAACTGCCCGCGGCGCGGCGCAGCCGGATGGGAACCCAGTACGGCCTGTCGGCCTATGACGCGAACGTGATTACGCTGTCCCAGGACACGGCGAACTATTACGAGCAGGTGGTGGCGGCCGGTGCCGACGCGAAAAAGGCGGCGAACTGGCTTATGGTGGAGCTGCAATCGCTGCTGTCGGCCGCGAAGCAGGACATCCGCGACTGCCGGGTGAGCCCGGCGGACCTTGCGGCGCTGGTCGGACTCATCGAGTCCGGCGCAATCAACGGCAAGATGGGCAAGGACGTCATCGCCGAAATGTTCGAGACGGGCAAGGCCACGCAGGACATCGTGAACGAGCAGGGGCTGAGCCAGATCACCGACACCGGCGAGATCGAGGCCATCATCCGTCAGGTGCTGGCCGACAACCCCGCGCAGGTGGAACAGTTCCGGTCCGGCAAGGACAAGGTGTTCGGGTTCCTCGTGGGACAGGTGATGCGCGCCACCCAGGGCAAGGCCAATCCGGCACTGCTTAATGACTTGCTGCGCCGCGAACTTTCGCGGCAGGAGAACTAGCATGGCGGAAGCCACGACAAAGACGAAGAGAATGGGCCGCATGCCCGCAGCCCTGCTGGCAAAGGTGCGGCAGGTGGGCGAACTGGCGGCCGACAAGAAGGCCCGCGACATCCGCGCCTTTGACGTGCGCGGGCTGACGCTGATGGCCGACGCGTTCGTGCTGTGCAGCGTGGGAAGCGAACCGCAACTGCGCGCGGTGACCTCCAGCGCCCGCGAGGAAATGAAGGAGAAGGGCTACCGGGTGCTGCGGGTCGAGGGCGACCACCAGTGCGGCTGGTTGATTGTGGACTACGGGGATGTTATCTTTCATGTGTTCCGGGACAAAGCGAGGGAGTTTTACGACCTCGACCGCCTGTGGGCGGACGCCCCGGAAATAAAGCTGGAACTGGACAAAGCATAGGATTGGACACGACCTCCGGCGGAGCGCCGGGAACCGGCTTTCGGGGCAAGGCATGTTAGACCCTCAATTCATACCCGACATTCCAAAGCTGTACCACTACAAGCTCGAGCGCGTGCTGGGGCAGGGCGGCACGGGCAAGGTATACCTGGGCATTGACACCAAGAAGGGCGAGGCCGTGGCGGTCAAGCTCTTCCACGAAAACTTCTTCCGCAACTACCTGCACGTGCGCGATCTCTCCAAGAGCGTGGCCAAGTTCAAGCGCTACAAGCACACCAACTGCGTGCAGATCTTCGACTTCATCGACGGCCCCGAGGGCCGGTGCATGATCATGGAGTACGTGGACGGGCCGAGCCTGAAATGGTACATCCTCAACTACCCGTGGAACCTTCAGGAACGGATCAACATCTGCATGCAGATTTGCCAGGGCATGCAGTACCTGCACGACAAGGGCTGCGTGCACCACGACTTCAAGCCCGCGAACGTGCTGTTTACGCGCACGAAAGTGGTCAAGATTGCCGACTTTTCGCTGTACGGCAGCAGTTTCCTGCTTGAACTGATGGACCGCAGCGTGGGCGAACAGATCACGCCCATGTTCGTGGCGCCCGAGTTCATCCGCAAGGAAAAGGTGACCGCCGCCGGCGACCAGTACTCGATGGGCATCACCTTCTACATGATGTTCGCCGAACGGGTTCCCTTCCCGGTGGACAATCTGAACACGCTGTACCAGTGCCATCTGACGGTGATGCCCGATCATCCCTCGCTGATCAACCCCAAGTGCCCCACGGCGCTGGGCGACATCATCATGAAGCTGCTCCACAAACGGCCCGAGAAGCGCTTTGCAGACTGCGACGAACTGCGCATCGCCCTGTCGCAGATTGGGCGCAGCCGGATCTAGCCCCGCATCCCTGCCTGGACGGGAGTGGCGGCGGCCCATTTCTGGGGATGCTTCATCACCGCCTTGCGGATGCATTTCCCATTGTCCCGGGTCGTTCCGTGCAAGGAAGACCGTGCCCGGGCAGTCCGCATCTGCTACTATTTGCCGCGTGCCGGAGCGTTGTGCCCGGCCTGAGGTGACATGTCATGCAGAAGCAAACGGACAGAACTGAAGGCGATGTGAACGCCTCCCCCCTGAGAGACCACTGGCTCGACGAGTGTGTTTCCCCCGAAGCGCGCGCGCTGCTCGACGAAGACAGCCGGTACTTTCTGCATCAATCCCTTTCGACACCGTGCCTGAACGCCCTCGAGTCCTGCGGGGGGTCGCTCATCCGCGACGTGGACGGGCGGGAGTATTTGGATTTCCACGGAAACAGCGTGCACCAGGTGGGATACGGAAATCCGCGCGTCATCGAGGCGCTGAAGCGCCAGTTGGAAACGCTGCCTTTCTGCCCGCGCCGCTACACGAACGAGACCGCGGTCACGCTTGCCCGCCGCCTGGCGCAACTGGCTCCGGGCAATCTCAACAAGGTCCTGCTGGCTCCAGCGGGCGCCCTGGCGGTCAGCATGGCGCTGAAGCTGGCGCGCGTCGCCACCGGCCGTTTCAAAACGGTCAGCTTTTGGGGTGCGTTCCACGGCGCCACGCTGGACACCATCAGCGTGGGCGGCGAGGCCATGTTCCGTTCCGGAATCGGACCGTTGCTCCCGGGCGCCATCCATGTGCCGCCGCCGGAAGACTGCCGCGGCGACGAAAGCGCCCTCTCCAATGTCGATCAAATCGAATGCGTGATGGAGCATGAGGGCGACATCGCCGCGGTCGTCGCGGAACCCATCCGCTGCACCGACGTGACCCGGCCCGGCGGGGCGTACTGGCGGCGTGTGCGCGAGCTTTGTGACCGGCACGGGGCGCTGCTCATATTCGACGAGGTGCCGACCTGCCTTGGACGCACGGGCAGAATGTTCGCCTGCGAGCACTACGGCGTGGTGCCGGACATCCTGTGCATGGGTAAGGGGCTCGGCGGAGGCGTCATGCCCATGGCCGCGGTCATCGCGCGCGGGGATCTTGATGCGGCCCAGGCGTACTCCCTGGGCCATTTCACGCATGAGAAATCGCCCATGGGCTGCGCGGCGGCGCTGGCCACGCTCGACTGCATTGAGGAGGACGGCCTGGTCGACCGCAGCCGCGACTTGGGCGCGAAACTGCTCGACAAACTGCAGGCGCTGCGGAACAGGCACCGGTGCATCCGGGAAGTGCGCGGCATCGGCCTGCTTGCGGGGGTGGAGCTGGGCGAGGACCCGGCCACGGGCCGCGCCGCCGGCGATATCGCCGAGCAGACCCTCTACGCCTGCCTGCGGCGGGGACTTAGTTTCAAGGTGTCCGGCGGCAAGACGCTAACGCTCGCGCCGCCGTTGACGATCACCGACGAGGAACTGGACCGGGCGGTTGCCATTGTCGACGCGTCTTTGGCGGAGGTTCTGGCGCAGTAGTGCGAATGGCTCGATCTCATGATTCTTTCCAGTGAAAGCCCCGTCATTTACCGCATTGGCTGGACGATGCACCAGGAATACCCTTTTCACAAAACGCAAGCCAAAGCGGTGTCGCCGCTTCGCTCTGCCACCGCAGTCCAAAATGCGCGTCCTCCCAGGGTCCGATGGGAACAAGGCAGGCGGGACGCCTGCGGTACGTGAAGGCGGGCAAGCCTGATCAGCGCAACGCGACCATTTCGGCGACAATGGCATCCACCTGGCGCTGAAGATTTTCGAGTTCACCGCCGTTGTCGATCACCCATTTGGCCAGGGCGCGTTTGCTCTCGGGGTCGGACTGGGCCGCGATGCGGCGTTCCGCCTCGGCGCGGTCCATGCCGCGCTGTTCGGTGAGACGGCGGAGCCGTTCGTGCACGGGACAACTGACGAGAATAAGCCCCTCGAACATGGGATTGGTCCGGCCGTTCTCGCCCAACAGCGCCGCCTCGACGACGACGGTTTGGGCGCCCCCTTCTCCGAGTTCGGCGCATCGGCGCGCTATTTCAGCGTAGATGGCCGGATGGGTAATCGCGTTGAGCTGGTTGCAGGCCTCGGGATCGACGAACACACGGGCGGCGAGCCGGGCATGGTCGATGCGGCCGTCTTCGGCAAGAATGCCGTTGCCAAAGGCCCGCACGACGGCGTCGTAGGCACTGCCTCCAGGCGCGATCAGGGCATGCCCCACGCGGTCGGCGTCGATGACGGGAATGCCACGGCGTTCAAAGGCGCGGGCAGCCTCCGACTTGCCGCAGCCGATGCCGCCGGTCAGTCCGAAAATTCTCATCGCAGCCAGCCCTTCTTTTTCTGCGCAACCTCGGCCTCGCTGACAACAATGGAGAGCGCTCCGGCAAGCTGGACCGGGTAGCCGAAGCGAATCAGAATCTCACCCCGTCCCGATTCCGGGCGCGGCGCGGTCTCGCAGGGAATCGGGTCGTCGCTGATGGTGCAGTGTGCCTGGGGATTGGCAAATCCCCCGGGCACCCGCAATACCAGTTCCCGGATGATGACCGGACTGTCCAGCACGAGGTTGGTCTTCGTTTCCGGTCCTGCGGTGCCCTGTGTCTCCAGATAATGCATACGCCCAAAGCACAGCGGCGTCATGATATTGACGGCCGATTCAGCCCCTTTTGCGCCGGGGCGCGGATTCAGGTAGATGCGCTCCGCGGAAACCGCGTGCAGCAGCCCCCCGACGGCCTGGAAGTACTGCCAGAGCAGACGCAGGTCAAATGTATCGTCCTTCTCAAGCCGCCCGGCGAGCCGTGCCGCCCAGAAACCACCCCCCACCGCCTCACCGCCATAGTGCCGCTCCAGAAATGCAAGCCGCGCCACGGACGTGGTGGGCAATTCGTCCCAACGGGAATCCTTCGCCAGCGCGTGCAGGCAGCCAACGATGCGCGCGGGCTGCGCCACGTCGTCCATGCGCAGTGCCGCCACCTGGCACAGGCCCGACATGGCCTCGGCGGGGTCCTCGCCGGGACCGCCATACAGGCCGGTCTTCTTGTCCCAGAAGCGGGTCTCATAATCCACCCATGCGCGGCGGCAGGCCTCGAAGATTTCCGTGCTGGCCGGGTCGCGCATGGCCTCGGCCAGATGCACGCATGCGCGCAGCGCGGCAACGCGCCTGCCGGCCGCCCCCGCCGATGCAAGGGTGACGGGGGGGAGCAGCGCCATGCCGACGTCGCGCAACACCGCGGGCCAGAACTCCTGCAGATGGGTCAGGCTGCCGGTGTGCAGATAGTCGCGGTAGGCGCACAGCGCGAAAGCGGCCGTCTCTTCCATCTCGGCCGCGGCTCGGACTGCGGCAGCATGGGCCGAAAGGGCCGCGGCCTCGTAGCGGGGGAAGAAGAGCATCACGGGCAGGCACAGGTCAAAGCGGTCGCACGGTGCGCCGCTCCTCGAACCGGGCCGCCAGCGGAAAGTGCCGTCCGGGGCCAGCGCCACGCTGCGGGAGAAGGCTGCGGCACTCCGCACAAGGCGCGTTCCCAGCCACGGGGGCACGGAAGCCGCATCGAGCAGCCGTTTCTGCCAGTCATCCACCGCCCCAAGGAGATAGCCGGCATGGCGCAGGCCATGCCGCGCCACATCGCGGACATTGCCCCACAGGGCCGCGTAGGCGGGCGCCTTGGCAGGGGGCTGGCGATGATACCACGCGTAGACAAACACCACATGCCGTTTCTCGCCCGGGTTCACCGAGAAGTCGCAGCACACCGCACCATGACTGGGCTCGCGGCCCACCGCGACGCGGGGCAGCCGACCAATCTCGCCAAAATCCTCCCACAGTCGTGCCTCTTCAATGGCGTTGAGCGGGTTCCAGACGGCCGTGGTGAAACGCCCGTTCCAGGCGCGGGCCGTCAGGCAGGCCGTCATGGCGGGGCCGGAACCGTCCGGCGCCCCCCCGAAAACGATGCCGTTGCGCACCGGCCCCTGGTCCTTCTCTTCCACCCCGGAACCGTCCTCCGGCTTGAACTTCACCTGTTCCTCATATTCCACCAGCACGGGCATAATATTGTGGAAAGGCTCGCCCGAAACGGTGGGCGGCGGCGCCATGTTGAGCAGGACCGAACATTTCACGCGTTCCTCCGACGTGTTCCGCAACTCCGCGCGAAGGAATATCGCGGGCATGCAGGAAGCGCCGTAATCGTAGGGAATGACGGAGGTGTGCCAGGTCCATTCAAATGCAATGGGAAGCGCCGCTTCATTCAGGGTGAAGGCCGCCTTGGGAAACTGCCGCACACATTTGTACGACGCGGCGGGCAAGCCGGCGGGTTGCGTGCCCGAGACGGAGTTTGGCGCGCCGGCGGCGTCGGCCAGCAACCGGGTCCAAATCTTCGGGCCCTGCTCCACACGCAGTGCGGCAAAGGCCCCGGGCATAACCCGCGCTGTGTTTCGTGCGGCGTCACCCGGCAGGCGCAGTTCAGACCAAGTGCCGTCGGGATATACCAGCAGGTATCCCGTGTCGACCCCGCCAAGGGGGACGCCGGTTTCCCGGACCGTTCCTGTATGGGCCTGTGCCATCGCGCTTCCGTGCCACCCTTCCGTCCCCGCAACGGCCACCACCGCATCGCGCGCGCGGGCCGAAACCTCACTCGGTGGATTATGGCAGAGCCGGACGGTGCCTTTCACCCTCGACATGACGCCCCGGCCATACATTGACAAGACCGTCCCGTTGCGCGACAATGATTACATGCGTGCGAACCAGCCAGAGGACCGGTTGAGCGGCTTCGAGCGCGCGGTGTGCTACAACACGATTCCGCGCGTGGCCGCCCCTGTAACCCTTTCGCTGGTGTTCGTGTACGCCTTTTGTCTGCTGGAGGCGGTGCTGGCGCTCGCCTACGGACTCACGGCGCGCAACCAATCCTGGGCCACGGCCGGCGCGGCGGCGCTGGCGGTTCTGGTGGTCTTTGGCATGGTCGCCTTCTTCATCCGGGCGCTCGTCAACGATGCGCGGCAGCGCTTTATGCTTGCCGAGGCCCACCTGACACCCGAGCCTTCGCCCGTAAACGACATTCCCGACCCCTTTGCCGGCCATTTGCTGTTCAAGCGCCCCGCAGAGCCTACGGGGGATCTTTTTGCCTGCACCAGCGACGAGGGGGCCATGCGCTACAGTGTCGAGGTGCGGCGTCGGCACCGGCACTGGCGCGTCTGCACGGGGGTGGATCTCCCTGAATTCGATGTGCTGGCTTTTCACGGAGTTCGCAGTTTTGAAATGTTTCCGGGCCGATCGGCGCCGTACCGGGCCGGTGTCTACCGGAACAACCTCCTGCTCGCCGAAATCCAGCGCCGCTTTTCCTGGACCGAGGCAAGCACGCAGATTACCGCCCGCGAGGGCGGCGCGCCGTGGGTGTTTATTCACGGCGGCATCTATCACCACGAGCGCTTGGTGGGCCGAATCTACGAGGTCCGCTCGTGGCTCTACCTCGACATCGAGACCGACCATGCCACAGAGGGGGTGCTGGCCCTTTTCCTGACGCTGGAATAGCCCCGGCACGCAAACCCATTATGCGGTATAATTCAGGGGCGGACGGGGGTAGTTTTCTGCGTGCGGCGTGGAAAGGCAGGCATTGTGCAGGTTTTTCCGACAAAGGCTGGTTCTTGAAATATGATTTTCCCTGTGCGGTCGGCAACGTTTGCGGTACTTGTCCTCGCAACTGTCTCCATTGCGGCTGCGTCGGCCGAGAGCGGAGTTCCCATCCTTGTAATGGCCGACGGGCCGGAGGGCGCGGAAAAAGCCGGCACGGAAACCGCCGCCATTGACGGAACCGAATGGTCGGAAGCGCCGGTGGTGCAGAACGGCCTGACCATGCATGTGCTGTTCAAGGATCCGGAGGGCACAGGTTTTCGGGACACGGCCCTGGGCGCGGCGCGGCGCGCGCGGCTGTACGACGCCCTGCGCTACATCGCCGAGACACTGAACGCCAGCGGCGAGTTGAACGTTATGGCAGGCCCTTCCGAGTCGGACGGAACCGGTCCGCTCGCCCAAGGCGGCTCGATGTTCACCGCAGTGGACGGTTTCACCAACGGCACCGCCTTTCAACGGATTAGCACCGGCACCGTACCCTTTCCCGACTATGCCGAAATGTCGCTTACCTTTGACTGGGGGTATACCTGGCACGTCGGCTCCGACGCCCCCCCGTCCGACGCCATCGACCTGCGTTCGGTGGCCGTGCATGAACTCACCCACTGTCTGGGCTTCATGTCACTGATGGCCGCAGACGGTACCAGCCGCTTTTCCAGCATTGGAAAGAACACCTACACGGAGTTCGATCGGCGGCTGGCCAAGACCGCCCCGCTCAGGCTTCTTATGGGCGGGAGTTCCACGGCTCCGGTGTTCGCCGGAACAGCGGCCGACCTCACGGGAGCTGCGGTCGTGTTTGACGGCGCGACCGCCGTGGCCGTGTTTGGCGCCCCTCCCCCCGTTTATTCTTCCTACCCGTTTCAGCAGGGCATCAGCCTGCAGCATTGGGCCGAGGATATTCTTCCCGAAGGCGCGGTGATGGAACCGCGCTATGCCCCCGGTGCCATGCGGCGCGAGTATACCGATGTGGACATTGCCGTGCTGCGCGACATTGGCTGGACCGCCGCCGAGTCGCCGGAGCATGAACCCTGCCCCGTTCAGTCCGTGACGATTATTGAGCCTTCCCAGAGCACGATCTCGGCCGGTGTTTCCAACACGGCCCTGGTGCATTTCCGCGCCGGTGTGGCGCTGGACACATCGGACCCCCTTTGCAATGTTGAAACCGGCGTGCTGCGGGTCGAGTTCTTTGTTGACGGCACCTCCCGCGGTGTGTCGGGGGACGAAGGCAACCGCTTCCCGCTCGACCTGACGCTGCCCCGGGGAAGCCATACGGTGCGCGCCTGCGCCACGCGAACGGACAGCACCGAGGACCCGGTGGAGGCGGAGAAGACGTTCACAATCACCGGGACAACTGTCCAGCAGCCCGTTATCGCAGTGACACCTACGGAGACGGCGCGGGACCTCGGCAACGTTCCCGTCGGCACTTTCACGGACACCGTATACACCGTCAAGAATACCGGCAGCGGCACACTCACCGGAGCGGCAAGCCTTGGCGTCGCCGCACAGTTTAAGTTCGTGGGCGCCAACACCTATTCACTGTCCGCCGGTGCTGAATCGGCCGTTACCGTGCGATTCACACCCGACCGGCAGGCCGCTATTACCGGCACACTGACCTTTGGCGGCAATGGCGGGAGTGTCTCGATTGCGCTTACGGGTGAAGGCGTGGAGACGGGCAGTACATTGAGCTGCGCCGGCGGGGAAGAATCGTCAGGCACCTCCGCAGCCGACCTGCTGGTGGCGCTGCTTGCCATCTCGGCGTTGCTCCTGGTGCGCCTTCATGCCGCCAAACAGTAAGTATGATCGTTTAGCAATATGGGAAAGTGCACTTAAACGGTGGACAAGATAGACTTTGGCATACGCGGTGGAACCTTGGGCAAGGGGTAAAGAACGGCCTTGTTTGCCGTGGGGGCATTATTTATAAGATATTTATAAACAAAGAGTTGCAGGGTTTTCGGACCCGTCCAACCATCTTTTCAGGACGTGATGAATTCCGCAGGGCTGTCGGCATGCACGGGGAGCACGCCGCTATAAATCGATAATTCTGAAAAATATCCTTTGCAGTGACGCACGCAACGTGGTACGATATCGACCTATTGTCAATTCTACCGGTCAGTAGGTATATGAGTTTCAACCTGAAGCGAGGATCGAGACATGGCTGATGACAAGGGAAAAGATGC
>CAIJOU010000788.1 GCA_903822375.1 Candidatus Hydrogenedentota bacterium | reverse complement strand
GTCGCGCCGGGCCGTTGCGGCCCGTGCCGAAGGACAGTACTTTGTCTTTCCCGACAACGGCCTGATGACCCTGCTGTTTCGCAGGCTCGTCGTCGATGAGGTGCGCGAGGTCACGATGTGCCCGTTCATCCCCGAAGCGGTGAGCCGAACTTTTCACGGCCGCGACGTCTTTGCCCCCGTGGCCGCGTGGCTTGCGCTGGGCCACCCGCTTGAGACGCTCGGCCCCCCGGCGAACGGGCTCGTGGAACTCAATTTCCCAACGCACAGTCTTGACCCGGGCGGTGCCGTCTGCGGAGAAATAATCCACATCGACCATTTTGGAAACTGCGTTACCAATATCCCCGCAGTCCTCATCTGCGCGACCGGTGCGGCGCATGTGGTCGTAGTCCAAAAGACCGAACGAACCCTGCCCCTGCGCGGCACCTATGCCGATGGTGCGTCCGGCGAGGCAATTGCCCTTGCGGGCAGCACGGGACGCATGGAAATTGCCGTGCGCGACGGGAACGCCGCAGTCACTCTGGGACTGCAGCGCGGGGACGCCGTGCGTTTCGCCTGAATCTGCTCCCGTGCAGCCGCCGCCACAACCCTTGTGAATGCAAGCGCCTCCACATTTGTTATGATCCGTCAACGGGCGGCCACTTCGGCTGCCTGGACACAAAGGCATTTCTGAATGCACCTCCTGGGAACGACAGACCGCCCTCTTCGCGTCGCCATCATAGGCAGCGGCCCGGCCGGCTTCTTTGCCGCCGAACCGCTCCTCAAATCGCACCTGCACTGCACGGTGGACATGTTTGACCGGCTGCCCGTGCCCTTCGGGCTCGTTCGCGGCGGAGTCGCGCCGGACCATCCCAAGATACGCGGCGCCATAAGGACCTTTGAAAAGCTGGCCGACAATCCGCGGTTCGCCTTCCTTGGCAACGTGACGGTGGGGCGCGACGTGTCGCTCGACGAAATGCGGCATTTTTACGACGCTATTGTGCTGGCCACGGGTGCCGAGGCCGATCGGCCCATGAATGTAACCGGCGAGGACATGCCCGGATGCCACGCGGCCTTTTCTTTCGTTGGCTGGTACAATGCGCATCCTGATTTTAGCGACTGCACCTTTGACTTGTCGCAGGAAACGGCCGTAATCGTCGGCGCGGGGAATGTCGCGCTCGACGTCGCGCGCATCCTGCTCACGCCCGCCGACCATCTGCGCCACACCGATATTGCGCAGCATGCCCTGGACGCACTCGCAGAAAGCCGCGTGCGGGAGGTGCACATTGTTGCGCGCCGCGGACCCGCCCAGGTGAAGTTCTCGTTGGCGGATCTGAAAGAGATGGGTGCCATTCCCGGCTGCACGCCCGTGGTGCTCGAAGAGGACATTGCGTTGGAGGACGCCTCCGCTAAGGAAATTGACACACCCGATTTGCAGCGCATCATGCAGGTCTTTGGTGAGTATGCGGCGGCTCGCCCGGCCCCGGCGCCGCGGGGTCTTTTCTTCCGGTTCCTTTTGAGTCCGCACAGTGTTCAGGGTGAGGGCCGGGTCCAGTCCGCCGTCTTTGAAAAGAACCGGCTCGCAGGGCCTCCGTTCCGGCAGAGCGCGGAGGGAACGGGTGACCTGGTCTTGATGCCCTGCGGCCTGCTTTTCCGAAGTATTGGCTACCATGGGGTGCCCATCCCCGGCCTTCCCTTTTCGGAACAGGAAGGCATCCTTCCCAATACCCTTGGCCGGGTCGAATACGGCGGCCGGCCCATGCCGGGCGTTTATGCAGCTGGGTGGATTAAGCGCGGACCCTCCGGTCAGATTGGCACCAACAAACCGGATGGCCATGAAACCGCCAAGGCGCTTTTGGCCGACGCGGCCTCATTGCCTCCCTGTCCCGAACCGGACCCGCAGGCACTCAGGGCGTTACTTTGCAGTCGCGGGGTGCGTGCGGTCTCCTTCGACGACTGGCGGCGCATTGACGCCGCTGAAAAGGCGCGCGGCGCGGCTGCGGGCAAGCCCCGGGAGCGCTTTTCCCGGGTCGAGGAGATGCTGGCCGTCATCTGTTAGGCCCGTCAACGCGTTCTCTTTTCACGGTCAGAAAAGCCCCCGGGCCAGGTTGTCGGAAACAAACTCTTGAGCTGGGGGGCGGAAAGTGGTATACTAACTCTCCAGTGCCAAGAAGGTGAATCACTCCGGCGCGGCAGTGTACTGCATTCATATATTCCATATTTAGTCGGGTTTCGGTGGGTTTGGGAAGTTTACGGCTGCAAAGGAGTTTCTGGCATGGCGAAGGGTATTTGGCGTTACACAATGACGGCCCAGGAGCAAAAGCTTTGGGAAAGCACAGAGCTTAAGGGGTGGCGAGTCGCAATGGAGGCATATGTGGAGGATGAGGCGCGCGAGCGCGGATTCGCCAAGTACGCCATCATCAACCGCTCCAACGCGGTGGTGGCGGAAAACACGGTGAAGGCGCTGGTTGTGCCGCAACCGGCAGCGACCTGATTCTCGGGGGCACGGCATTCCACTCTGAAACACACCCGCGCCGGGAACCGCAAAACGCGTTCCCGGCGCGGGTTTTCTTGTCCCCTTTTCGGGTTTGATTCGGTGCCGCTTCCGCGCTCGCATTTGCGCCGGGCAGGGTCTTTTCTGTATACTTCCGCCGCTTCTCTTTCGGTGCCGAGGTAGCTCAGTTGGT
>CAIJOU010000787.1 GCA_903822375.1 Candidatus Hydrogenedentota bacterium | reverse complement strand
GTTTCTCGACCTGCTCCATCACCGAAACCATGCCCTGTCGCTTCTTTGGCCACTGGCCGGCGCTGTTCTTCTTTCCCGAACTGGAGCTGACCACGCTCAAGGCCATCCGCCATTTCCAACTGCGCGGCGGCGAACCGCCGTTCTGCATGGGACTTGCCTTCGGCATCCGCGACGCGCGCTACCACTGCCAGCACACCTGCGGCGCCGGCGAATACGCCCAGATGATTTACCGCTATTACCTGCGCACGGGCGACAAGGCTTTCCTGAACGACTTCTATGACTCCGCGCGTGATTCCATCAATTTCATGATGTCGCTGGACACGGACAACGACGGACTCGTCGATGATCAGGTTCACGCCATCCAGGGGGAAACCTTCCCCGCCAACAATCCCATGGACAACTGGCCCTGGTACGGCGCGAGCAGCTATACGGCCGGCAAGGGGCTGGCCACGCTCATCTGCGGCATGAAAATGGCCGAACTCGCCGGTGACGCCGCCCAGGCGGAGCAATGGATGAACACACTCGCGCGCGGACAGAAGGCCTACGAGGAAAAACTCTGGACAGGCTCCTATTACCGTGTCTACAACGACCCCGCCACCCAACGCCGCAATGACGCCTGTCCCTCCATGCAGTTGAGCGGCATTTGGTGCACGCGCGTGCTCGGCCTGCCCGATGCGCTGCCCGAAGACCGCATCCAGAAGGCGCTGGACAGCATCATGAAACTCAACGTGCCCGCGTCGCCCTTCGGCATGGTGGACGGCGTGTTTCCCGACGGGAAGCTCTGCGAGGAGGGCGGCGGGTCAGGCATTCCGGGCACCTGCTGGTCCCGCGACATTTTCATTCAGTGCAACGCCACTGCCGCCATGGTCTACCTCTACAAGGGCCGCACGGCGGACGGCGAACTGGCGGCCAGGGGAATGCTCGACACAATATTCCGCGGGCCCCACGCCATGCCCTGGGCGCAGCCCTGCGGGATCAGCACAAAGACCGGCGGCACCTGCCACGGCCACGACTACTACGACCACATGGTTGTCTGGAGTTATCCCCTGGCCTTCGCCGGACAGGATATCGCGGGCGCCTGCGCGCCGGAGGGCTTGATCGGTCGGTTGCTCAAGGCGGCAAAATAGCGCTTAACGGAGACGAGAGATGATAAAGAAGTTGGCCTTGGGATTGCTTTTCCTCGTTGCGCTAATCTTGCTTGCCGGAGGTGGTTTCCTGTCGTATGCCGTATACGAAACGAGATCGCTCTGCCCGCACGACTTCACGGCACCGGACATTGCGGGCGATCACGCCAACGCGAAATCCGAGACCACCCTCAAGATCCTCACGTGGAACATCCAGATGCTGCCCACGCTTTTCGACGGCCTGTCCGAAAAGCTCGCCAAGATGCAGCTCGAGCGCGCCCCGTGGATTGTCGACTACATCAAGCAGCAGGACTACGACGTGGTCTGTTTCCAGGAGGCGTTTGATCCGCGGGCCGTTCAGGCGTTGGTGGAGGGTCTGCGACCCGTCTATCCTTATGTGGTTCTGCCCCGTTACTCAGGCCACTTCTGGCAGTTGAGCAACGGCGTGCTTTTCGTCAGCCGGGCACCCATCGCGTTCAAGGCAAACATTGTCTTCAGGGAAAACCATGGCATCGACAGTATGGCGGCGAAAGGGTGCACGCTCATAGAAGGGCGAAAGGACGGTCTGGTCTTCCAGATGGCAGGCACCCATTTCCCCACGGGCAAGGGCGTGTACAAGAAGACCGACGCCGAACAGTCCGTAAAGGAACTTCTCGTGCCAAACCGGCGCGCGCAGGTTCCGCAGTTCTTTGTGGGGGATTTCAACATCAAGAAGGACTCCGAAGAGTATGTCTTCCTCATGAAGGCCACGGGGATGTCCGAATCGGCCATCGACGACCCGCGCCCATACTCATCCGATTTCAAGAACAGTTGGAAGAAGCCGAGCGACGGACCGGGCAACAAGCTCGCCCTTATCGATCACATTCTGCTCGACCCGCAGGGAACGAAGACCGCCATCCGTGTGCAGCACATCCAGCGGGCTACGCACGAGTACAACGGGAAGACCATCGATCTTTCGGACCACTATGGCGTGTCGGCCGAGGCCGTCATCAGCAACTGAGGGCGATAATTTCCTATCGTTCTTTCGTTGCCGTTGAACTTCAGACTTCCCAGTCGGAACCGGGTATTGCACAATTCTTCGACAGATTGACGCCGTCGCGTGATTGTGTCCCGGCAGTCTCTTGTCCTGCCGGGTTGTTTCGGCCCCGGAGGGGCCGCACCTGAATAGCCACGGGTGGAGCGAAGCGGAACCCGTGGAACAAGGGGCGGATTGGTCGTCCCCGAAGGGGGCGAACACGGGGCTGGTCACGCGCCAAGACACTGTTCGCCCCCTTCGGGGACGAGAGCCTTGTTCATGTTGACC
>CAIJOU010000786.1 GCA_903822375.1 Candidatus Hydrogenedentota bacterium | reverse complement strand
TCCACCGCCACCGCCACCAGGCGCAACTGGCCGTTGAACTCGGGCACGTCGAAGGAAACCGTCGCCTTGCCGCTGGCGTCCGTCGTCACCGCGCCCGACCACAGCGCCACCGGCTTGATCCAGTTGTCGCCAATTTGCGGCGCGCCGCCCAACCGTTTCTCCATCGCGTCGCCGCCGATGGCGGCGGGGTCATAGTCGTACGCCACCTTGTCGTAGTAGTGCGCCCGGCGCATGTCCACCTGCCGCGAACGCTGGAACCAGGTGTACGGGTCCGGGTTGGCGTAGTCGAGGATCGTGTGTATGCCCTCGTCCACCGCGGCCAGCGTGACCTCCGCCGCAACCGGGTTGCCGGCGTTGTCCTTGGTCTCGATCGCGAAGTCCACTTTCTGCGCCGGCCGCACCTCCGTGGGCAGGCCCGGATAGTTTACGGCGATGCGTTTGCGCCCGTCATTGATCGGCACGTTGATCATCGCGAAGCTCGAGAAGGGATAGACCTGCGCCTTTTCCTTGTCCACCTTGCGGACCACGGTCACCTCCAGCCAGGCATTGGGATAATGCTGGTCGCTGACCGGGAACGAAACCATGCCCTCGCCCTGGACCACCGGCTGGGTGAAGGTTTGCTTGAAGCTGTCGCCCTGAACCGCGATGAACGCGGTTCCGTCGAAGGGCGAGCGGATGTGCAGTTCGCAGGTGTCGCCGATCTCGAAGAGGTCCTTGTTCAGGCGCAGGTCGATCAATTCCGGCCTGCTGATGACATGGTCCGTCTCGATACGGTTCCAGCGGCTGTTGATGATGGCGCTGCTGTAGAGGGGGGTCTCGTCGGAATGCACCCGGATGCGGTAGCGGCCCCAACTGTCCTTGAAGTCAAAACTGGTCTTGCCCGTGCCCTTCTGGAGCGGCACGCTGCGGTCTTCCACCGTGCGGAACACCTTGATATACCAGGGCTCGTTGTGGCTCGAATAGTGCCTGACGTTGTAAATCCAGTCTTCCCGTTCCAGCGCCACGCTGACCTTGTCCAGTGCCGCGGGCGCCTGGTCGGCGGTAATGGCCGCAATGGAAACCTCCGCCGACGCCTGGCCCGCCACCGGCGCCACGGCCAGTCCCAGTGCGATCGGCGCGGGGAACACCACCGCGTCGGTCCTGGCGCGCACTTCGCGTCCGCCCAGTTCAAACACCATGCCGCGCACCGACGCCTGCAGCGGCGTGGTCACCTTGTCGCGGGCGGTGTAGGTGAAGGCATACTTGGCGCCGCCCGCTTCATCGGTCTGCTGCTGGCCCAGTTTCTCCAGGATCGGTTCCAGCTTGTCGTCGTTGGTGAAGGAGAAGCCCGGCCACTTGTCGGCCTTGAATTCGCCGGGCCGCAGAATGATGAGTGACTCGGAAAGGCGGTTGGCCGCCGCGCCGCCGTACAGGTTCTCCGCCTTCACCGAAATGTTCACGGCCTCGTCCGGCTGCCAGAGCGCCTTGTCCACCGTCACCGTGGCCTTCATGCGGTTGGGCACAAATTCTTCCAGGTTGAAGAATGCCGTGCCGATGGGCTCTTTCGAGCCGGGCACGCGCAGTTCCACGGTATATTTGCCCGTCTGGAAGGGCTTCTCGGTTTTCAGGTCGAATCCGCCCGTGCCCAGGTCGGACAGGGTTACCGGCGTGGACTGGAGCAGCCGGTTCTTCGGGTTCTGCACTTGGAACAGCAGCGGCACGTTGGCCGCGGCATCGGTGATGTGCGTCCGCACGATCCACCGCGCGTGGACGGTTTCCCCCGGACGGTACAGGTTGCGGTCAAGGTAGATGTAGCCGTCATACCCGTCCTTCTCGAACTTGGGCATGCTCTCCTTGAACGGCGTGTTGTCCTCTTCGCGCGCGGTAAGCCCCAGGAAAGTCGCATCGTTGGCCGTTTCGGCGACCACCACGGTGGGCTTGCCCAGGCGGGCTTCCAGGCCCTTGAAATGGACCGTGCCCAATGCGTCCGTGTCCGCGCTGGCGATGACCTGCGACTTGCTGGAGTACACGGTCACCTTGGCCGCCGCAAGCGGTTCCAGCGTGTACAGGTTGTGCGCGAAGACGACCAGTTCGTCGTCTTTGAAATGGGACACCAGCCCGATATCGGTCCAAAGCAGCACTTTGGTGTCGTATTCGTGGCCCTTGGACTCCGAATGCAGCGTGAACACGCCGCGCTTGTCGGAGGGCATCAGTTCTTCCACGTTCATCGGCACCGTGTTCAGCGTGTCCGGCTTGTCCGGGAAAGTAATGTCCTTCTTCGCCAGGGGCTCCGTGAACTGATCGTCGAAGGAACCGTAGGTTTGGCCGTCCTCCATCTGGTTCACCGCGCGGGCGACATTCGACGGGAACAGCCGCGACAGACGGATGCTCGCCTGGGTGATGTTGCGCGCCGCCAGCGGCAGCGGTCCGAGGTCCGTGCGCGCAATGTAGAAGTGGTTTGCGGGCAGGTTCAGCCCGACGGCCACCACCTTGGGCGCCGGTTCCGTGTTGATGGCGAATCCGCCGCCCTGGATGGCCAGGTTGCCGTCGAGGCTCTTAAGCGTCTCGCCGAGGCTGATCTGGTATTGCTGGCCCGTCTTCCATTCGCCGGAGAGCGATATGGCACCCTCCCTGGTCTTGACGGAAAGGTTGGCCACTTC
>CAIJOU010000785.1 GCA_903822375.1 Candidatus Hydrogenedentota bacterium | reverse complement strand
GTCCGCCGTAGGGATGCCGGGGGGAAACACGGGGCTGTCCCTGTGCTCTTCGCCGGGAATCGATTTGGCTTCAGGACTCTTCTCCGGCTTTGCTTTTTCGTCCGTCTTCTTCTTGTCCTTGCCGTCCTTTTTATCCTTCTCCGCCTTTTCCATAATGTAGGGCATCTTGGTGTGGCCATGAAACGCGGTCACGACCCGCCCACCCTGGGACATGAAGATTTCCAATGCCTGGGCGTCATCGCGCTCCAGGACCCACTCCTCCAGCCCGAGTATGAACAGCGTGTCGCCGTCGCCGCCTTTGAGCCGCGTGTACTGGTCCTGATAGCGTTCCGTCTGGATTCCCGGCAGCTGCGCCAGCGCATCGTGCAGCGCCCGCGTGCCGAGCGGATCGGTGCGGAAAGAGGAGTAGGGCGCATAGCCGCCGCCGGCCTGGATGCGCAGCACCAGCACGCCGTAGATGAAGAGCAGGAAGACGGCCGTCAGCAGTCCGCCCGCAGCCATCGCTGTTTTCCTAGACCAGTTCACCGTGCCGCAACCGCTCCCCAAGGTTCATAATTTGGCCCACCTGTTCGGCCGTGGCCGGATGATCGCCATACCAAGCAGGCTCGAACACCGACACACCCAGACGAAACGCTGCAAGACAGTCGGGACGCGCGTGGGCGCGCCGTTCCAGTTCGCTTCCATATTCGCGGTTCGACTTTGCCCGCGCCACGCGCACGAAGTTCTGCGCGGCCAGCCAGGCCAGCAGTGACAAAAATGCCGCCCGCAACGCGCCACGATACTCGCCCTGTGCGGCCAATTGCGCGGCCAGCCGCGCCCACTCATCGTCAGGCAAGTCCGTGGCGAGTGTGTCCTCGTCCGTAATGTCGGGCCTGGCCTCGACCACGGACGCCGCCGCCATCGGCGCGTCGTCCGGCCGTCGATGCCGGTGCCACCGATAGAAGAACAAGACGATGCAGACCAAAAGCAGCAGCAGCACCAGCACCGTCATATCCACGTGAAGGACCGTGACTCCGCCGCCCTCGGAACGGCCCCCGCCGCTGCCAAAAATCCAGCGTTCCAGCCAGTCTTTGAAGTTCCGCCACACCTTGCCCGCCCAATCGGCCCATTCCTGGATGGTCCGGCCGATGCCGTCAAAGAAGGCCCCGAGCACCCCAGTCTTGGGAAATTCCTTCACGCCGGGAATGCGCCAGGCATAGGCCCCCTCCTTGAATACCTCGTCAATCCGGCCATTCAACTGCTCTGCGGAAACGGGTGCGGCTTGCGCCGTCGGCGGCGCGGGGGGCACGACCGTCTCCTGGGCGCATGCGGCACTGCTTGCAAGGAATGCCGCCGCCAGCCCCGCCAGCACCAGCCCGCCCGCGGACAGCGTGCGCGTCCGACGCAACGCAACGCGCAGGTCCTCGCCGGTATGCGCCGCCTCGCCGCGGAAACAGCGCAGCACGAAGGCCGCCTTGACCAGCGGATCCAGCAGCAGATAGACGATTCCCGCCACCGCGATGAGGGCCAGCGAATCGGACCATATGCCGCCGTCGCTGAGAAGGCTGCTGGAAATGCCGAACAACATTTGCAGCAATGCGGGTCCCATGATCAGGGCGAGCAGAACGTTGGCCGCGAGAATCACCGGCAGGGGGCTGAGCGGGAAGAACAACACCAGCACCAGTCCCTGCAGGAACCCCGCCACCGTCATGATTCCTTCGGGAAACGCCGCCCTCGCGAGGGGCGTCACCAGATAGACCAGCGCCGCAATGAAGATCATTGTCGACGGGCTTATCGCCCATCCGAGCAGAAAGACTTGGCGGGGCTGGTCCAGGGCACGATGACGGGCCTCCCGTGACAGTTCACGGGCCTTCATGTCCCGACCCCGGTCAAGCACGGTGATGTTCTGATAATGGGCATAGACCGTTCCATAGGGGATGAGCGCCAGCAGTGCCAGGGGCAGCAGCAGCAAGCCGAAGGGCTGCAGCAGGGCCTGTCGTGACGCAAGCCGGAACCAGTGGCGCTTCTCCATATCGCTCCGGTCCTGCAGACGGTCCCAAAGCCGGCAGGCATACACCGCCTGCCAGATCTTCATCCACGCAAAGAACACGCCCAGCAGCAACGAACCCACCACCAACCGCGACGGGTCGTATGCCATGACCGACATGTCGGCGAAAAAGAGGACAAACAGCGCCACAAAGGGCATGGAGCCCAGATAGTAGAGGGTCAGCGTGCCCCAACCGGATTGGCGCACCAGCGCAACCGCATGCTCGACCAGGTCGATCATGGACCCGGTCCCTCTTTCCGGCACACCCCTAGTCATGGGCGGCCCGTTCATTCCATACTTCGGTGGCATGGGTTGGGCTCGGCAGGCTCAGCAGCCCCCAGCCGATGATGAAGAAGAAGGCCCAAGCAAGAAACACCCCGAGCATCGCGCCCGCCACCGCGCCCGGCCAGCCGTGCCGTTTTTCACGCCGTTCTTCGCGCGCGGCCCCGGCCGCCACGCAGGCCGCGCAGAGCAGCCTCGACTCGTGCTCGATGACACATTCGCGGCAGTAGTAGCGCCGGCACGCGGGACACCGCGCCGCCGCCTCGCGGTGCGCGTGGTTGTAGCAGCGCTGTCTGGCAAGGTCGGTGCTCAAAGGGCATCATCCCGCGCCCCGGGCCGCGCCACGAACTCCTTTTCGGCGGCCGGGAAAGGTGTCCGAACCCGGCCCAGCCGCATCAGTCCCATGACTCCCGAAAGCGCAAAGGCTATTGTGCAGCACAGCAGAAACACCTGCGTCACAACAGAGTCTCTTGGCATTATTATCTGTCCGCTTCGCGTAAAGGCGTGTTCCGGATTCATGATAAGAAAATAGACGCCAAGGTATATGGAGGCGAAGAAACTGGCCACAATCAGTGCGAGTATTACCGGAGAGAGATTCTTGACGGTGCCGGGAAGGTCACTGTTGGCTTGTCGGCGAAACGCCACCAGCGTAACGATCATCAATGCGGCAAGAAGCAGCGCGTCAAGAACGTTCTTGACGCCGCTTTCGAGAAAGATGTCCGCGGCGTGGCTGGCGGCGGAGACCAGGCAGAGCACGTAGCTTGCCCTGTGAAAGTTCCCCGGCTCGTGCCTCAGTTCCACCCGGCCCGCGCCGCCCTCCAGGGCGTGCTGGCCCGCCTCGACAGCGGCCGCTTCAGGCTGGTCCACCGCCAGCATCTCGGGACTCAGGCGCCCTTGGGCGGCGTCCAGGAGCGGCAGAATCTCTCCGATAACCCGTTCCGCCTTGGCAATGCGGTTCAGTGCCAGCACCCGCTCCGTTTGCACCGCCGTGGAGATGACACATGCACAGGTCGGGCCGGCAAGAAGGTTGAAACCCAATCCGAAGAGGGGAAGTATAACAAGCACGGCCATGAACACTCCAACGAACGATATGTCCCCCAGTGGAGCGATCATATACCCCAGTGCGGCGAGGAGAAGCGCCAGGGCAACGCACAGGATGCTGACAACCGCGCCCGCATTGTTGCGGGCGTAGACGATGCTCTGGATGTCCGCAAAATAGAAGCGGCGAACGCGCTCGGTATAGCCGGTGCTGCTCAGGAGCAGCAGATGGTCTCCGGCCAGCCAGAGTGTCTGACGGTTGGCCACGAACAGCGCGAACAGGTTCCGGCCCGTGGCCAGTTTCGTCATGGTTGGTTTGGATTCCGGCATCTTCCCCCTCCCCTCACTTCGTAATTGAGTTCAGGAATGTGAACGCGGCGATGAGGGACCCGACTTCCGCCAACTGCACGAGCACCAGCAGTCCCGCCACCACAAACCGCCAGCGGCTCCGGGGGACGACACTTTGCGGTTCCCGCCAATAACGCAGGATGAGCCAGCAGACCACCGGCAGGGTGACCGGGGCAAAGTAGAATATCAGCGCGCCCATCGCGGCCACGGTGAGCGCCACTTCGTCCATGTGCGTTCGGCTGGTGGAAAGGTCGGGCCCCACCTCGCGTTTCAGCGACTGTTCGAAGCAGGCCACGCACTGGTGTCCGGCGGTGCCGGACACCGGCACGTCACACAGGTTGCACACAAACCGGCCACAGTCGTCGCAGACCGCCACGGCGCGCTTCGCGGCGTGATTGAAACAGGTGCTTTCGTCGGTGAGCGCCGCGGTGTCCCGGCGGGGGGCAAGCCTGGCCGGCCGCAGCAGCGCGGGAAACACGTGGGTGATCACCCGGGCTTCGCAGACCGGACACGTGTTGGCCCGCATGCTGTCGCGAAGCGGGATGTCCAGCGGCGTCAGACATCGCGGACAGGCGGTTGACAGCACTTTCATGGTGCCCCCCCTCTCCCCGCAATCAGTTCTTCACAACGCGCGTGTCACATACGTGGTCGTGCAGGGCGCGCTTCTCCGAGTCAAAGGCCGCCATGATGTAGCCGATATAAAGGATAAACAGGCTCAGATATTCGGCAAAGAAGCGCCCCGTTGCGCGCCCGTAGGTGATCGGGGAACCGTCCGAACGGATCACCTTTATGCCCACGGCCATTTTACCGGGTGTCGCGCCGAACTTGCCGAGGAAAAACACCGCATAGCTGAGCCCGATCACCAGACCCACGACCCACGAAAGGGCTGTCTGCAGGATATTGAACTCTCCCGGCTGGGGAGTCACGCCAAGGCTGAGACCGAAGACTCCCAACTGCACGGCAAGACCCAGCGCACCGAGAATCATGCCGTCAATGAACTTGGCAACAAAACGAATCCAAAACCCGGCATAGCGGTACGTATTGGGCAGCGCCGCCCCCTCGCGCATTCGCTGCAGATACAGCGGTTTGCAGCCCGCACACACGCTGGCCCCGGCAATCGACACCAATTCGTCCCGCACATAAGTGTTGCCGCATTCCGCACAGACACCCGTCGGCCCCGTGAGAAACGTGGCGGTCACGGTCTCAGGCGCGGGAGTCGGCGGTGCCTCAAGTCCCACATGCTCGGCATAGCGCTTCCAGTCGGCCATGCCGGGTTGCCAGATGAGCGTGTCGGGCCCGACCTCCCCCGAAAGCAACCGGTTTTGAAATTCCTCGTCTGACAGTGGGCCGACCCGCTGGCCGTCTTTCACCACGTAGTATGGCATGCCGCCTCCTCTCGCGTCCCGATAGCCTCCAACTGAATGCCGCGCGTCCCTCAACGCGCGATGGGGCTAGCATACGAGAACGGCGGGAAGGATGCAAACGAAGACAGAAGGGACGCATGGGAAGCACGGAAGCCATGGGGGGCAACACAATGCCCCCACCCTGTTGGCGGTCCCGGACTATTGTGGGTGACTATCGCACATTCTGGGAACGGGAACCGCCCCCGCCCTTTTCAATGACGAACTCCAAAATCGCCGCGCCGTCGTCATAATTCGTTGCGTGGCCGCCGTCTTCCCGATAGACCATCAACACGTTTCGGCCCAATGCCTTCAACTTGTCGGCGAGGCGCATCACGCTTGCCGACGGCACCGCCTCATCCTTCCCGCCGGCCGTGATACCCACGGGCATGGTCAACCGTTCCGGGAAGAATTCGGCGCTGCGCTTCTTGTACTCCCCGGGGACTTCGGCCTTGGTGCCGCCGTAGGATTCACGAATGGCGTTCTGGAAGTTTTCATACTCCACAAGATTGGCCGTGCCGTTCATCGACGCCACGCCGTCGACGAGCTCCGGGTGCAGCACCGCAAAAGTCAGGCACGCCGTGCCGCCCATTGAACCGCCGCAGAGAAAAACTTTCCCCAAGCGGTATCGTTCCTTCACTTCTCCGATGATCTGCACCATGTCGGATTCGGCGCGCGGACCCATCCATGAGGTCGTGGCTCGGTAGTCGGGGGACAGGTAGATCATCCCGTGCCTCGCCGCCGCATCCCGTGCGGCCCGGCATTCATCCCGCGCGTCCTTGACGAACTGCCAGCGGTCGGAGCCGTGGCCGTGCAGGGCGATCAGCACGTCGTGCGCATCGGTGTCTTTGAAGTCTTTCGGCAACACCACGACGTAATGTTGTTGTGTGGCGTCGCTCTTGGCGGTGAAGACCACGTCCTCCGGTATGGGACCGTCGGCCAGGGCGGACATGGCCGGCAGGAGGGCGAGCAGGCACAGAAGAAAGGCCGCGCAATGAACCCGCATTTTAACTCCTTGTTTGTCGCCTTGCCCCCGAAGGGGGCACACATCGCGCTGACGCGCGATCCCAAGGTGTTCGCCCCCTTCGGGGACGGGCTCCTTTGTTCCATTAACCACGGGTTCCCTTGTATGTTAGGCGCGCCATGGGTAGACGCGCAAATCATCGCCGCAGTCGCACTTTTCTTTTTGGTACTTTTTCTTTTGTGGATGGCTGTGGAAAAGTGGATAACTGCGCCC
>CAIJOU010000784.1 GCA_903822375.1 Candidatus Hydrogenedentota bacterium | reverse complement strand
GGCGCGCGCTGTTTCGGCCGCGTTATGCGGCGCAGTTTGAGCGGGTGCGCCGGGCGGGCAAGAAGGTGTGGTTTCATTCCTGCGGCAATGTGCACGCCATCATCGGCGACCTCATTGACATCGGCGTGGATGTAATCGAACTGCTCCAGCCGGACGTGATGGGCGTTGACCGGCTGGCGAAGGATTTTGGCGGCAAGGTGTGTTTCTGCTGTTCGATCGATCACCAGCGCCGGGCCATCTCGGGCACGCGCGAGGAAATCTTTGCGTATGCCCGCCGCCTGCGTGACACCCTGGGTGCGTTCAACGGCGGCTATATCGCCTATATTGAGGACTACTCCTGCCTGGGCATGGACGAGCAGCACTATCAGTGGATTCGTGAGGCGTTTCATGGGTTGAATGGCGAATGAGGAAGACGAAGAAAAAGCAGGCCGGCGGGACGCCGGCGCTCCCAGTGTGCGCGGGATGAGCATTGAAGAAGGATACAGCTTGTATCGGGAGCGTTTTGCATGCACGCTGGCGCATCAGCCGGTGGACCGATGCCCAATTGACCTGGGCGGCACGCCGCAATCGACCATTGAAGACCCGGAGACGGAAGCGTCGTTGGCGGCGGTGCTCGGGTTCGCTGGTGGACGGGCGGGCGAAGAAGAAAGCGGCTGGAAGCCTCTTCTGCGGTACGAGAAGTTTGACTGGCGCATCCTGGAACGCTTCGACGTCGACTTTCGGCGCGTGGGCAATATTGTGCCTTTCAAGACGGGCCGCGAAGGGCACATCTCAGAGACTGAGCATACGGATTTCTTTGGCATCCGGACGCGTTTCAGCGGGCAGCACTGGAGTCTGGCCGAGGGACCGCTACAGCATGCCGGCAAGGAGGAAGTCGCTGCCTACGAATTTCCCGCGCTGGACCAGATGGAACCGGGTGTGGTGGAGCAATGGGGAGAGCAGGCCCGCGCACTGCGGGAGAACACACCCTATGTCATCGTTGGTGAGCATCCCGTGTTTGGCGTCCTGGAACTGGCCTGCTGGTTGTGCGGGTATGACCATGTGATGCTCATGATGGCGGCCGACCCGGAGTGGGTGCATCTGCTGTTCGGAAAGATTTTGGCGTTCCAGAAGCAGGTTATCGCCGAATACTACCAGCGGCTTGGGCGGTGGATACATCTCACCACCAGCGGCGACGATTTTGGCACCCAGCACGGACTCTTCATGTCGCCGGAGATGTTCCGTGAATTCGTGGTGCCGTACATGCGGGAACGGATCGCTTTCACCGCCCAATTCAGCGATGCGGTGTACATGCACCATAGCTGCGGGACCGTGTTTGACATTGTTCCCGACCTGATCAGCATGGGCGTGCGCATTCTCAACCCCATTCAGCCGAAGGCCCAGGGAATGGACCCGCAACGGCTCAAGCACACCTATGGCAGCGATATCGTATTCCACGGCGGGCTCGACACGCAGGAGGTGTTGCCGTCCAACTGCAGAACGACCATCACGGGTGCGGTTGAGGAACTGTTGCGGGTCATGGACCCGGGCGCGGGGGGCGGATACATCTTTGCACCGGCGCACAACCTGCAGCGGGACGTGAGTCCCGAGTCGATCGTGTGGATGTATGACGCGGCGGCGGGGCGGGGTTAACGGCCTTTCAGCGCGAGCGTCAGTTCGGCCATCCTTGTCCTGTGGCGGCTGTAGTTCTCTGCATCGGTCCAGGTGTGGCAGATGCGCCGGTCGCCTTCACGCAGGAAATCGCGGCTCTCGATGAACGCCTCGTCGGAGATTTCCATGGCGTCCGTATGGGCCATGCGCAGTTCGTCGAGCGCCTTTTCGCGGAGTGCCGCATCAGCCCCGGAGGCGTTTGCCGCGTCTTGAAGCATGCGCGCGGCGGCGACATCCTCCAGTCCGTCACGGACGGCCTCCCAGCGCACGCTGGACACCGGCAGCGGTCCGGGATAGACCAGCGCATATTCGTCGTTGATGCGCTTGCCGGGGAACCACTCGTTAACCTGGGTGGTACTGTGCGTCCAGTAACCGACGCCGGAGAGGCCGAAGAAATCGCCGCGCCACGGGTTGGCCCGGTTGTAGCAGAGCGGCGACAGCGACCGCACCTGCGACACGCATTCGTAGGACCATACCGTCTTTCCCGATTTGAGGATGCCCGCAATGCGCGGGTCACCGCAAAGCGCGCCCGAGACCAAGCGCATATTTGGGCACCACACGTCGATGAGCGGTTCGAGACGCTTGTAGTCGGCCAGTGAGAGCCCGGGCACGGGGTCCGTATAAATGCGGAACTTCGGGTCCGCCTCGCGGAAGAGTGTGGCTGAATCGATGAGCAATTGTACGTTGTTGCCGCCGTAGCCCAGCCCCGGCTCATCAACCGCGTAGAAGGCGTAGTCTCCGTAATCCCGGCCGTGCGCCTGCAGGTAATCGCGCCACACATGGAAGAACTGGAATTGTGCCTCACGCTTCGTTGAAACGTCGGGTGCGGCCGCGAAGGTGATGGGCGGTTCGGTCAACTGGAAAAGAATGGTCCCGCGGCCTTCGTAGCGTTTCAGATCGATGTCCAGGTCGGTCCAGTCCATGGACAGGTGACCGGCGTCATCCATGGCGCCTTTGGGAATCGAGCCGGTGCGCGGGAAGATGTTCACACCGTGCCGGTTCATGTCCTCCACCACCTCGTCCGTGCGGTCCGGAAACCACTTGTTGGGCACGTAGTCCCAAGTGCACGCCTTCAACGGCAACGGGTGGGGGAGCCGCAAGGGCAGCACTTCCAGCGCCACGGCCAGTTCCACCGGGGGTGCTTCGCGGTAAAGCGGTTCAAGCACGATCTTTGCCGCGTAGTTTCCCGCTTCCGCGTTGCGGGCATCGGCGCGCAGCCAGAACTTGCTTCCCGTTTTCGGAACAATTGTGGCGACGCGCGCGTCGCCCAGGTCCGTCAGCGCGTCGGGAACGCGCTCACCGTTCACGGTGCCGGTCGGTAGCAATTCATAGAGTGAGACGGCGCCGGTAAACGACTTGCCGTCGGCTGTCTTAAGCGGGGAAAGGTCGATATGAACGCGGCAGGGCGTCTCCAGCGATGAGGCGACAATGAATGCGCCGTGTTCCACCTCGTCCTGATAGACCGCGGCAAGACACACCCCACCACCTTCACGGCTGCACGGGGTCAACCGCGTCTCGTCAAAGAGCCCGTAGGCGGGTGTGGCCCAAGCACGGAGCGCGGAACTAGAGGCGTCCGGAGCCGAGGTCGGCGCGGGAACCGTCCAGGAATCGTCGGCGACAACCGTACCGTTGGCGTCCCGCACGATGCATCGCCACGCGTCGCCCTCTCTGAGTTCACCTTCAGGCATGGGCACTTCAATCGCTGACCGGGCCGTAATGCTGCCTTGAATCATTGCCTCTCCTCCGCTCGCGGCCGCTTTCCGCAAGTTCACGCACAGCTGGCCCCCACGTGGATTGTCTAACCTGACGGTCGCCGTCTCACCTGTAGCGTTCGCCTTTGGCAAGGTTAGTCGCACGGCCTCGGGCATCGGTGCGGTGCCATAGACGGACTTGGGAGTTCCCATGCGCAACCGGTGCGACAGCAGCGACGCATCCACGGTCAGCACTTCCGGCAGGGTCCCGTCGGCACCGTGCAAGATCAACGCGGAACCATTGATGCAACCGCTCAGGCGCACGTCATCGAGCAGGTTTCCCATCTGGTCCACAAGACACACGTGCTCGCCGTAGGTGGTCAGCAGCACTTCCTGCTTTCCATCGCCGTCGAAATCCGCCACGGCGGGCGTGCCCCGATTCTTGGAGCGAAACACGTGCGTCCACACGCGCTGGCCCCTTTCGTCGAAGGCGTACAGGTTTCC
>CAIJOU010000783.1 GCA_903822375.1 Candidatus Hydrogenedentota bacterium | reverse complement strand
CGCATCGGCACCGACAAGGCCGTGGCCGCGTTCAAGCGGCTGCGCGACGCCGCCTATGGGAAGAACGGCGCGCCCGAACGGCGCGCGACCTACACCCACGGCGAACGCATGGCCGAGGCGGCGTCCATGATCCTGCACGACATTCCCGGCGGCACGGGAACCTCTCCTGTTCCGTTGACCGCCGACAACGCAACCGTCAGCGCCGACTACAATGAAGGCAACATGATTTATACGCACTACAACCTGCATTTCCGCCGGTTTGGAGACGAATGGTTGCTGGTGAAGATGGAGTCCATGCCCATGCCGTAAGCGCGGGCGTGATATGGTGCATCGAAAGGCAACCGGCAGCCGTCGTTGTACGGCGGCGCAACCCTGTGGTGCTGTTGACAGGAGACCTCGTCTTGAAACCGAGATGCGACGGATTTACGTTGATCGAATTGCTGGTGGTGATTGCCATCATCGGCATTCTCGCGGCTATTCTCCTTCCCGCTTTGGCGCGGGCGCGGGAGGCGGCGCGGCGCTCCAGTTGCCAGAACAACCTCAAGCAATTGGGCCTTGCCCTCAAGATGTACGCGAACGAATCCCGCGCAGGACGCTTTCCCCATCGCCAGACAAGGCAGATCAGCGGTGCGCTCAGCGCGGAAATGATGTTCAATGGCCCGGCCATGATTCCCGAATACGTGCCGGACGTCCATGTCATTTGGTGTCCCTCGTGGACGGCGACACGGGACATCACCGAGCGTTACGACAAGCTCAAGGGCAACGGGGACGGTGTCATACAGCCGCAGGAGCTCTCCCAGGAACCCTATCATTACACGGGCTGGCTCATCATGGAGGACAGGAACATCCTCGGCCCGCTGGTGGGCACGGAGGGCACGGACACCTTTGGCCGACACGCCGAGGGCGAGTTTCACAATGCCCCCTGGGGCGAGTTCGCGCAGGCCAATGTGGACACGGGCGGCGCCGCGAGCGATCAGGACATTGAAGTCTCGTCGCGGTTCTCCGGCACGCAGGCGGCCGGCGACGGCAACATGCTGTATCGTCTCCGCGAGGGGATCGAGCGGTTTATGCTTACGGACATCAACAATCCGGCAGCGTCAGCCCGGGCGACCAGCGCCGTTCCCCTCATGTGGGACCATGTTTCAGCGAAGCCGGAGGACTTCTCGCACATTCCGGGAGGGGGAAACGTGCTCTACCTCGACGGCCACGCGGAGTTCCTCAAATACCCAAGCGACAGGTTTCCCATGACGGAGGACAGCGCGCGCACCCTTGGACGGTATGGAAAGCCATTCGACGGATTCTAGGCGGGACAGTTCTTCCGCGCCATCCTGCCGGGACCAAATCACGGGAATTCCATAATCCCGTCCGTTTGGGCGGCGCGGGACAGCATCCAGAAACGGGTGCCGTCGGGCTGTGTGTAGCGGCAGTGTTCCACGTGCCCGTCCATGAAAAGGACATTTGCCGCCAGCGGCAGGTGGTTCTCCTCCTGGGCCACGACCGCGCCGTTGTCGGTCCTCACGGTGTCCCACATCACGGCAATGTCAGTCGCGGCGGTGCTGCCTGCGGCGGCATTGTTGATGTCGGTGACGAGAAAGCGTTCGATGCCCTCACGTAAACGGTACAGCTTTATCGCGCGTCCCAGACTGGGAAGCGTTATGGAAAGGTCGTCGTTTCGTGTCGTGTAATTCACGCAATCCGGTGAGCCGCCGTCCGTAAGCCGTGCGCCGAAGGCCGCCATGTCTTCGGGGGTCGCGACGTGACGGGGCTCGACGGCGTAGCCCCAATAGACGTAGGAATGATCGACGAGGCGCACGTATTCGGTCTTTCCCGTGACGGCGCTGGGCGGGGCTGTCTGCCAACTGGGATGCACAGGCAGTGTCTTTTGCGGTTCGGATATCAAGCGCGCGTATTCACTGTCCGAGGGACAAAACCCTACGGAACGGTCTGTAAGATATTCGGGGCAGACCGTTTCGGAATCGAAAAACGCGAAACAGGGCAGGTTGGGACGGTACTCGCGCATGTACGGCACGTGCCGTAACGGCCAGTCCCCCCGGCTCTCCTGGGCGTACATCTGCATTGCGAGACCCATCTGTTTCAGATTGTTCACGCACGAGGACACACGGGCGGCTTCCCGCGCACGGCTCAGCGCGGGCAGCAGCACGGCCGCCAGAATCGCGATGATGGCGATCACCACCAGCAATTCCACAAGTGTGAATCCCGTCTCCCGCATACGATGTGCTCCGCAAGGGTGCTGCCTTCCGGGACGGCAACACAGTCCCCACAGTATACGGCTTGCTCCGCCGGAAGCATCCCTCCCCGGAAGAATCGGCGGGCGTACCCAGCGCAGACAACATGACGGTGGTCGGAATACAAATAGTGGCCCTGGCCGCCACTTGCCTGATTCGGTGATCATACCCCGTTTCTTGAACGAATTCACAACATTTCCCGCGGCGAAAAACACTTCTGCGGCGACCGCCGCCTAGTTGGGAAAGTCCATGTATTCGAGCCCCAACGCTTCGGCAACGGGCTTGCAGCTCACGACGCTGCGCTGCCGCCTTTCGGGGAGATATACATTCACGCCTTTGCGCAGGGGGTCGGATTCAGCAACGGCTTTCTTAAAGCCCAAAGAGGCCACCCGTTGCAGCCAGGGCAGCGTCGCATTGGCCAGCGCCTGCGTGCTGGTGCGCGGCACGGCGCCTGGCATGTTAGGCACGCAGTAATGAATCACATCGTGCACACGGTAGGTCGGATGTTCGTGCGTGGTGGGCCTGCAGGTGGCCACGCATCCGCCCTGGTCCACCGAGATGTCGATAATGACCGAGCCGGGGCGCATCTCCGCAATCATGTCTTCCAGCACCAGTTGCGGCGCCCTGCAGCCGGGAACGAGCACCGCACCAATAACGGCATCCGCCCCCGCCACGTTCCTGCGAATGCTCTGGGGGTCGGAGAACACAGTGCTTATGCGGCCGCCAAAGACCTCGTCGATGTGGGCGAGTTTGCGGCCGTCGATGTCCAGCACGGTGACCCGCGCGCCCATTCCGTAGGCCACCCGCGCCGCATTGATGCCCGCGCACCCGCCCCCGATAACGGCGACGTTTGCCGGTTCGGCGCCGGATGCGCCCGACAGCAGGATGCCCCGCCCGCCCAGTTCGTGCTCCAGGTGCCTTGCCGCAATCTGCACCGCCATGCGCCCCGCGATCTCGCTCATGGGAACCAGGCAGGGAAGATAGCCGTCATCGGTCTGAATCGTCTCCAGGGCGATTGCGTTTACCCCGGCTTCCAGCAGCCGCTCGGTCAATTCCGGAAGCGGAGCCAGGTGAAGATAGCAGAACAGGATTTGTCCCTTCTGCAGCAGCGGCACCTCCTCCATAAGGGGTTCTTTGACCTTGCAGATCAGTTCTGCCTGCGCATAGACATCTCCAGCCCCGGTAAGCATGCGCGCGCCCGCCGCCAGATACTCTCCGTCCGTATAACCGGCGCCCTCGCCGGCGTGTTGCTGCACGACCACTTCGTGGCCGTGTTGCAACAGGCTGAGCACGCCGGCCGGAACCATGCCAACACGATGCTCCTGGGCCTTGACCTCTTTTGGCACCCCAATAATCATGACTTCCTCCTAATCCAGGTTGAGTGTCCCATATCCAATCGGAGTTCATTTCCGCATCGACAGAACACCCGTGAGAAACCAAAACTCGCGGTGTTTTCCGCGATCTTCCCCTCCCGCAAGAAAGATGCGTTTGTCCACGCGGGCGATTCCATAATCGATGATTCCCTTTGGGAGGGGATTGCTGAACGAATACCGGCCGGTGGCCGTGTCAGAGACGAGCACGTCGGAGACAAAACCGTTCGCATCCATGTGGAGCCCGGACGTTGCGGGTCCCCAGTTCTGCTTGGACACGAATCCTCCGGGCAGGATGATATAGCGGTCCTGCCAGGAAACCGCCCATGCCCAATACACCGGAAAAGGCAGGTCCGGGAGCGGGTCCCAACGGTCGGACGCGGGGTTGTAACAGCAGGCCGACACAACGTCACCGCCGAACGCATAGACTTTGCCGCCGCAGGCTGCGGTGGCCACACCGGTGCGATTCGGCCCCGGAAGCGGAGCGCAGCGCTTCCATTCCGGGGTTCCCGCCGCCAGGTCGATCTTCCATACGTGATTGTTTGGCGCGGGTGTGCCTTCTCCGGCATCTCCCGCCACGAGAAATGCTGTCGAATCCACCAACGCCGGTTGCATGTTGGCAAGCTTTTCCGGAAGAGGAACAAACGGTTCCCATTGAAAAGTGCCACCCGTCTTGTGCAACTTCATGGTTTCGGCCGCGTTGACTTCCTTGGCCGTCTGTCCACCGAAAACGTAAAGCGCATCCCGGAAAGATACGGCGCAGGGATATCCGGCCGGTCGCGGCATGGCCGGAATCGGCTTCCACTGGTCGGTCGCGGCGTCGTGGGCGAAGGCGTCGGGCAGCCACAGCTTTTGGGTTTCGTCAATCCATGTCGTGCCGCCGGCAACGATGATGGCGTCGCCAAGCATGCCGAAGGCAACCCCGCCCACCGCCTTGGGCATGTCGGCTTGGCGCTGCCATTCAATCGTCAGCGGACAGGCTGCGTCCTGCGCAATTGCGGCGACCATTCCCACAAGAACGACCGCTGCCGGCACGAATGCACGCCGCAGGCTCATGGCGCGGCGCCCATCAACGCCTGCAGTTGGTCCGTGCTCTTCACACCGACGACCACGGAGCTAATCCCCGGCTTTTCCAGAAGCCAGCGCAGCGCGTATTGGGCCGGGGTCAGATTGGCATCGGCGCTTTCGTGCAGGAATGCATCGAGTTGCCCATGCACGCCCTCCGTCATTTTCACCCACTGGGGATGCTCCACCGCCCGGCTGCCCGCGGGCGGAGCCTGGTTCTCGCGGTACTTGCCGGTCAACAGCCCGCCCTGCAGGGGCTGATAGGGCGTGATGGCGATGCCGTTGGACCGGCAGAAGGGCAGATACGCCTCTTCACATCCCCGTTCCAGCCAATTATAGAGCGGCTGGGCGATAACCGGACGGGGCCAGTGGTTGGTGTCGCAAATCCACAGCATCTGTCCAATCTGCGCGGCGTCAAAGTTCGAGAATCCCCAGTAACGAACCTTTCCCTCCCGAATAAACTCGGCCATCACTGAAATGCTTTCCTCAAGGGGGGTGTCCGGGTCGGCCTTGTGCAGTTCGAAGAAATCAACGTGGTCCGTGCGCATCCGCTTAAGACTGGCGCAAAGCTGGTGCCGGAGGTGCTTTCCGCCAAGGCCCGCCCCCTGGTAATCGCCGTCGCCCACGGCGTTGCCCGCCTTGGTCGTCAGCACGGCCTGTTCCCGGCGCCCCTGTAATGCCACGCCAAGTATGCTTTCGGCCACGCCCCCCGGCGAGCCCAGAAAGCGTGTGTACCCCTCGTAAATGTCTGCCGTGTCAATGAAGTTTATGCCGTGATCCAGCGCCCAGTGCACCAGCGCCACGGCCTCCTTTTCTGCAACGGGCGTGCCGAAGGTCATGGTGCCCAGGCATATTGCCGAAACGTTGATGTCCGTTCCAGTCACGAGATTCTTTTGCATTTATTTCCTCCTGGACCGCCACACGGTCAGTTCTATGTCCGCTTTCTTTCCACCAAGCAGAATGCTTGCACCATAACTTACGACCGCGCTCGTCAACACGGAGCACGGCATGAAATACGCCCAATGCAGCTTGTGGCCGGCGATCGGCACGTTCATCACCAGCAGGGTTGCCGCAATGCCGGCGAACGCGCCAAACAGCCAGCCCCGGAAATTCGTCCGCGTGGTCAGCACGCCCAGCACAAACAGCGCCAGGATGGGGCCGTTAAACAGCCCCAGAATCATGCAGGCCGCCTTGAGCACCTGTTCGATGCTCGACACATAGAAAGCGACGAAGGTGCCGATGGTGCCGATCGTCGCCGTAAAGATGCGGCCCAGCTTCACCTCGTCGGCCGAGGCAATTTCCCGCCGCCAGAGCGGCCGGACGAAATCGTTGACCAGCACGGTCGACATCGAGTGAATTCCGGCGCCGCCGCTGGCAATCGCGGCGACAAAGATGCCCGCGATGGCAAGGCCCGATATCCCGGCGGGCAGCGCGTGGATCATGTAATGCGGCAGCAGCCGATCCCCGTCTACCCCTTCGGCCGGAAACTGACGGTAGTAGGCGAACAGGCCCAGCCCGACAAAGGCCAGCAGCGAAAACATGAAGACGTCGACCAGCGAGTTGAACACGGCCGCGCGCGCCATACCGGCGTAGCTTTTCGAGGCCAGCAACCGCTGGACCGCCACCTGGTCGCACCCGTAGTCCTGCATCAGACTGAAGAAGTACGACACAGAGAAGGCCAGCGCGCACGCTTCAAAGAAACTGACATGCCAATTCACAAGGTGCCCGGTCGCAGACGCCGTCCGAAATATGCCGGGAATGCCGCCCTCCACATTGCATGAAAGGCTCACCGCGACCATGATCGCGCCGGAAACCAGCACGACAAACTGTATCGCGTCCGTGAGCACCACGGCTTTCAGGCCCCCAGCCACAGTGTAAAGGGTCGCAATCACGCCCAGGATGAGTATGGCCAGGTACACGCTCATGCCGGTCATGATGGACAGGACCAGCGCCGGGGCGTAGATCACCGCCCCCAGCCAGCCCAGCCGCGCCAGCACAAACAGGGCAGACACGCCGTACCGGGCCGAGGCGCCGTAACGACGGAAGATGTACTCATACGAGGTGGTGACGTTGAGCCGCCGGTACAGCGGATAGAACATGAGGATGACGAAGGGCGCAACAACCGGACTCAGGTAGTACCCCGCCAGGATGGAGATGTCCTCCTTGACCGCGGTGCCCGGCATGCCCATGTAGGATATCGCGCTGGTCATGGAAGCAAACATGCTCATGCCGACGATAATCCACGGCATGTTTCTCCCGGCGAGGAAGTAATCGTCGGAGGTTTTCTGACGCCGGGTCAAGCCGAACCCGATAGCCATAACGACGGCAAGGTACGCTGCAAGAATGGTCCAGTTCAAGGCTCCGAAGGATGAAGTGCTCATCAGCCTCTTCTTATTTCATCGACGGCCTGGCATATTCGCTGCGCCATATCATCGATCAGTTCGTTGCCCATGTCGGACCACCAAGGGAAGCTGATCATGTTGTCGAAATACCGGTCCGTTTCCGGAACCTGCGCCGTGCCCAAACCGAGCTTTTGGAACAGTTCCGTCCGGTAAAGCGGCCAGTATTGGACGATGCACTTCAGCTCATGCTCGTGGAAGAGCTGCCGGATGAGGTCATCCCGGTGTTTGTTGAACGCACTGCCGTCAAAACGCGCGGACATCAGATGGTAGACGTGCTCGCACCCCTCCGGAATCTCCTGGAAGACCAGTTCCGGAACGGAACTCAGCGCCTCTTTGAACCGTTTTGCCTGAAGCTGCCGGATGGCGTTAATCGCGTCGAGCCGCTTGATGAGCAGGCGTCCGACGGCGCAGTTCGGCTCGCCCATGCAGAAGTTGTGGGGCCACAGGCCAGGCCCGGGCTCAACAATGTTGCCCATGGCGGGTTTCCAGTAGGATTCCCGCTCCTGCTCGAAGGGCCAGTTGCCCATCCACCGCAGTTGCCGCACCTTGCGCCCTACCTCTTTGCTTTGCGCCGTGAGCATGCCGCCTTCGCCGAGCGTGGTGATGTTCTTCTGCGAATGGAAACTGAAGCACCCGAAATCGCCGAAGGT
>CAIJOU010000782.1 GCA_903822375.1 Candidatus Hydrogenedentota bacterium | reverse complement strand
TAGTACGGGGCTGAGTCTGGTACAAGCAGAGATGTTGGTTGTATTCTTCGGCATAAAGTTGACCAAGGGGAGCAAATAATCATGGCGAATCTGTTCAAACAATCCATATCCCGCCCGCTCCCTGCTGGTGCCGAACTGTTCATGCGCAATGGTGAACGCTTCGCCCGGTGGACGGTGAGGGGCAAGGTGCGCACGGCCCCGGTGACGGGTGACGGTGATTCATTGCGCGTCCAATTGGAAAGCGGCAAATGGTCCGTGCGGCTGCGGATGGCCAATGGGACGCTGGCGGAGGTGACGACCGGCTGCAAGGATAAATCGGCGGCGGCTTCGCGCATGACGGAACTTGTCCAAGAGCAGGAGAAGATCCGGGGCGGTATCATCACGGAGCAAGATGTGAGCCTTGCCAAGGAATTGGGCGCGAACGTGACCGCCACCATTGCAGACTACAAAGCCCACATGAAAGCCCTTGGCCTGTCCGGGTCGCATGTTTACAACGTGAACATGTACCTGACCGCAGGCGTAAAGGAAATGGGCTGGAAAACACTCCGCAACCTGTCCGGCTCCGGGCTGTCGGCATGGCTGGACATGCGGGCCATCACGCCCAAAGACCCCCAAAAGCCTGCTACGGTCATGGGCGCCAAGACGCACAACGAGGTTATAGGTGCATGGCGCGGCTTCGCGGACTGGCTGGCAAAGGAGAGGCGCATCCCCTCCAACCCGTTCACCGGGCTCACAAAGCGGGACGCGCATTCAGACCGGAAGCATGTCCGGCGAATGTTGAACGATGACGAACTGTTCCGCCTGTTCGCGGCTGCGGAGCTTCGCCCGTTGCAGGACGCCTTGAAGGGCAACAAGGGGCGCGGCGAGAAGATGAGAACTGATGAGGCTGATCTGACCGACGCCACCAAAGACCGGCTCCGCTGGCTTGGAAAAGTGCGGAGCATGAGCTACCGCGTTGCCGTATCCACGGGCCTGCGACTGAAAGAACTGCGGTCCATTCGCCTGGGCGACGTGGTTTTGAATGGTGACGTTCCGCATATGCTGCTGCGGGCGGGGGATGAGAAGAACCGCAAAGGGTCCATAATCCCCGTGCCGGCCGCGCTGGCCCCCATGCTTGCAGCTTATGCCAAAGAATGCGCACAGCGTCTTGCAGGGCCGTGCGAAGCCCTTCCCGGTGCATTTGCCATGGAACGCCTGTTCCCCATTCCCGCCAAGATGTGCGATGTTATCGCCGATGACTACCGGGCGGCAGGGATAGACCCGGTGGATGCGGCGGGCCGCTGTGTGGATTTCCACGTCCTGCGGGGCGTGTTCATTACCCGCCTGGCACAGGCTGGAACCCCGGTTCACGTTCTGCAAAAGCTGGCCCGTCACGCAGATCCGAAATTGACGATGACCCACTATGTTCATACCAAGCTGGCCGACATGACCGACGCGGTGAACGTGTTGCCGGACTTTCAGGCCGCAAAACTGGAAGCGCCAAGACCCGTGGAAGAGGGCGCAGAAAATGTTACCCCAAATGTTACCCCAGCTGCTGTCGTTTCTGGGGTAACATTGTCATTTCCTGTCATTAATTCCATAGATACGCAGTGTTCTGCCGATGATGGCAAAGAATGCGTTTTGTCCCCTGATGGCGCGGCTTTGCAAGAAATGCCGAAAAAAGAAATGGCGTACCTGGAGGGACTCGAACCCCCAACCTCTTGGTCCGTAGCCAAGCGCTCTATCCAATTGAGCTACAGGTACGCATAGGATCAGCGTGGGATGCGCCTTTTCGGCGCGGACGGTATCTTAGAACACGGGCGGGGGAAAATGCAAATTCAAAGGGTGAAGGGTAAAGGGTGAGGGCTGAAAAGATAAGGGCGGAAAAAGGTGTTGAGTGCCGGGTGGGATTTCGGCTAGGCTGTGCGCCGGTATTCAAGCATAAGGACAGTATCATGCCGGACACAGTTCAGACCCCGCCCGCTCCCGAACCCGCATCCGCACCGGTCCCCGCGCCGGGCTCAACCCGCATGATGTCGATCGACGCACTGCGCGGCTTCGACATGTTCTGGATCTCCGGCGGGGGTGGGTTGGTGGCGGCGTTGGCCGCGTTCCTGTGCCATCCAAACCCGGTGCCGTGGTGGCTGTCCTACCATATGGAGCATGTGGAGTGGACAGGTTTTGTGGCGTGGGACCTGATCATGCCGCTGTTCCTGTTCCTGTCGGGCGTGTCGATTCCCTTTGCCTATTCGCAACGCTTGGGCGAGACGCACGACTACAAAAAGGTCTACCGGCGCATGGCGCGCCGTTTCGTGCTGTTGTGGATTCTGGGCATGATCGCCCAGGGCAACCTGCTCAACAACCCGGCCCATCTGCATGTGTTCTCCAACACGCTCCAATCCATCGCCGTGGGCTATGTCATCGCGTCGATTGCCTTCCTGCACCTGTCGTTGCGCAAACAGATTGGCCTGTGCGCCGGACTGCTCGCGGCCTACTGGGCACTCATGATGTTCGTGCCCGCGCCGGGCATCCCGGCGGGCTGGCTCGAGCCGCACCAGAACTTGGCGCTGTGGGTTGACCAGACGCTCATGGGCCGGTTCCGCGACGGTACCGCTTACGCATGGATTCTGCCGGGGTTGGGCTTTGGCGCCTCGGTGCTGCTGGGCTCCTTTGCGGGCCAGGTGCTCCGCGTCAAATCGTGGACGCCGGGACGGCGCATCGGCGTGCTCTGCGCGCTGGGCGCGGGTTGCCTGCTCGGCGGTTTCCTGTGGAGTTTCCACTTCCCCATCATCAAGCACATTTGGACCAGTTCGATGGTGCTCTGGGCAGCGGGCTGGAGCTACCTGCTGCTGGCGCTGTTCTACCTCGTCATCGACGTGTGGGGTTTCCGCAAGCTGGCCTTTCCGCTCGTGGTCATTGGCGCCAACGCCATCGTCGCCTACATGCTTCCCCACATTGTCGAGTTCGAGAACATCGTAAAGTGGGTCGCGAGGACACCCGAGCACCCCTCCGTTACCGCAGAGTTGATCATCTGCGTGATCGCCTTCGCCATGCTGTGGGTGCCGCTCTACATCCTTTACCGGAAGAAAATTTTCGTGAAGGTGTGAGGAAAGAAAGACCATGGGAGTCATGGGAAGAATGAGAGTTATGCGTTGGCTTTCATTCCCCGTTCTCCCATTAGTCCCATTCTTTCCATAACTCCCATACCCCGACCACGTCCGTCTTTCATTGTCCATTGTCAATTATCCATTGTCCATTGCCCCGCCCGTTTTGCCCCTTGACTACTGAACGTTTATTCAGTATAATTTAGGGTGGTGTTGGGGCCGCGAAAGAGGATGCGGTTCCTGCCGAGGGCTGGAACGATGGATATGACGCAGTTAATCGGGTATGGTGCGCCGGATAAAGCGGTGGCGGTGTGGCGCGAGAAGCAGGGGGAGCGGCTTTTGCCGTTGCAGGCGCGGGCGGTGTGCGAATTTGGCCTGTTCGGGGGGGACAATCTGCTGGTGCAGGCGCCGACCAGTTCGGGCAAAACCTTCGTGGGCGAGATGGCCGCCGTAGCCGTGGCGGCGCAGCGGCACAAGGCGGTGTATCTCGCCCCGCTCAAGGCACTGGCCTCGGAAAAATATGCGATCTTTGCCGAGCGCTATGCCGCGTTGGGGCTCAAGGTCATCGTGTCGTCGCGGGAACGGCGCGAATTCGACGGCGACTTCGAACGGGGACATTTCGACCTTGCCGTGGTGGTCTATGAGAAATTCGCCCAACTGCTGGCCTGGCGGCCCGAACGGCTCAACGAAATCGGGCTGGTGGTGGCGGACGAACTGGACCTGCTGTGCGACCCGGAGCGCGGCGCGGGGGTGGAAATATTGCTGGCGCGGCTGCTCGCGGCCGGGCGGCGCATCATCGGCCTGTCGGCCGTCATGCCCGAGGCCGACCGTGTCGCCGAATGGCTCAACGCGCGGCTGATCACCCATGACCGCCGTCCCGTCGAACTGCGTTACGGCGTGCTGCACGACGGGCAGTACCGCTACCGCACGCACAACGACGGCACCGAAGGCGCCGAACCAATGATCAACGTCCATGGCGCCTCGTCCTGGGAGTCGCTCACGCAGAATGTTCGCGCCCTGGCCGAGGGCGGCGAAAGCTGCCTCATTTTCGTCAAGGCGAAACACGAGGCCCGGCGCGGCGCCGAACTGCTCGCGTCGCGGCTGCGCCTGCCGGGCGCGCGCGATGCGGCCGACGACCTGCGCGGTCTGCCGCCCACGCGCGCGCGGGACACGCTCATGCACACCCTCTCCAACGGCGTGGCGTTCCACAACACCGACCTTACCCCCGAAGAGCGGCTCGTGGCCGAAGAGGCCTTCCGCGGCGGCGCGGCGCGGGTGATGGTGTCCACGGGCACCCTGGCCGTGGGCATGAACCTGCCCGCGGCCAACGTGTTCGTGAGCGCCGACAAATGGATTTATGACCCGCGCTTCGACCTGCCCTGGAAAACGCCCATCGACCACGGCGAATACGAAAACATGAGCGGCCGTGCCGGCCGCTTCGGCGCGGGCCAGGGCTTCGGTCGGTCCATCCTCGTGGCCGCCACCCCCTTCGACGCCGACAGCCTCTGGCGCTGTTACGTGCAGGGCCGCCGCCCGCCGCTCGACCCGCCCCTGGCCCACACGCCGCTGGAGGACCACGCACTGCGCCTTGCCGCGTCGCGCTGTTGCCGCACCGCGGACGAGATGACCGCCTTTTTCGACCGCACCCTGTCGGCACGGGTGAAGTGGCAGGGACGTCACCTGCCCGGCGAAACGGCGCACCGCGTCAAAGCGGCGCTGCACCACTGCCTGGAGGCGGGTGCGCTGCGGCCCCTGGCCGGCCCGGAGCCGGGCACATCCGCCGAGTCCGGCCCAAACGATCCCGTCGAGGCGACCACTTTCGGCAGGGCCGTGGCTGCCAAGGGCATCTCCATCGCCACGGCCCTCGAAATCCGACATTGGCTGCGCGCGTCGCGGCAGCGCGAATGGCTCGACCTCGATCTGATTCTCGCGCTGGCGCTCACGCCCGACGGGCGCATGCGCCACGTGTCGCTGACCGCGCGCGAATACGAGCACGCCGACTATCCGGGCCGCCTCAAACTGGCGGCCGCCTCGCAGGAAAATTCGGCCGACACGCCGCTCAACCGCATGCGCTGCTGCCGGCTCACGCCCTTCTTCGACGAGGTCCGCGCGATCAAGGCGGCGCTTTTTGTGAACGCATGGATCGACCACGCGGGCCTGCCCGCGCTGGAGGAGGAATTCGACACCGCCGCCGGGCAGGTGCTCACGGCGGCGGACCAGTTGGCCTGGCTGGCCGACGCCACCGCCGCCGTCGCCGACGCGCTCGACCTGCCTCAATCCATGTCCGCGCGCATCACCGCGCTCGCCGAACGGCTCGCGCTGGGCCTGCGCGAGGAGGTGCTGCCGCTGGTGCACGCCGCCGGCGGCCTGCCGCGCGCTGCGGCCGTTGCCCTGTGCGAAGCGGGCCTGCACACGCCCCGTGCCCTGCTCCGCACCCCCGACGCCGCGCTGGCGCGGCTCGTGCCCGAGTCCGCCGTCCGCGCTTTGCGCACTTGGGCCGAGCGAAACGATCCCGACGCGGACGGCATGCCGTTGAACCACCGGATCATCTCGCCGCCCCTGCTCGTCGTCGACGACCGCAAGCCCAACGAAATCCGCGTGCTCGACATTGCCATTCCCCTTCAGGACAAACAGTACCGGCTCATGCGCCTGCTCGCCGCGCGACCCGGCGAGTGCGTGCCCTACGAGGAAATCTACCGCGCCGTCTGGGGCGAAACCATCGTGGAAAACAACCAGATGCACTTCCAGAAAAGCCTGCTGCTCAAGCGCATCGCCGCGGTTGCCCCCGAATGGTCCGGCATCATCAAATCCGTGCCCCGCCGCGGTTTTCTCCTCGACCTGCCCCCCGACCAGGTTTCGCGCATCGTCACCGTGCCCACCGCGGCATAGATGTAGGACAGGCGCCCTCGCCTGTCATTTTCCTGGGAACGCCAATCTCCCGATTGGCATTTCTTCCCGAGGCCAATCAGGAGATTGGCGGTCCCAGGGGCAGCAATGCCGCATTAAAGTAGACGCGGCATCCTGCCGCGTTCTGGCGTTGACTTGGGATGTGAAAGAAAGAGGCTGGGAGCCTCTTCTACGAGGTTCGACCACACCCTAACGATGATCCTCGTCAGTTCTTCACCACCGTCTCGCCGATGACGCCGTAATGGTCCGCCAGGTCAATAACCCTGCCGTCGTCCATGGTGTGGCGGGGGCGCTGGATCTTGAGTCGTTTTACGATGGACCCGGTGCCGCTGGGGTTGAACAGGACATGGTCGATCAACTCGGGATTTTCCTGGTGGCGTTTCCAACTGTTGGTGTTGTCGACGCTGTAGGGCACCGGGTCGTCCATGGGCGCGTCGGACATGTCGGTGGCCTTGAGCAGCGCGGCGTAGCGTTCCCTGTCCTCTCCGTCGCGGCCGGTGTTGAAATCGCCCATGAGGAACTGGGGCACGCCCTCATGGCGGTTGGGCCGGAGTACGCGCTCTCCCATCTCGATGTACTGCGTGCTGCGGATCTCATGGTGTCCGGCCTGCAGATGCGTGCCGGCCATCTGGAATTTCACGCCGTCCTTTTCGCCCTCGACCAGCGTGCAGCCCTTGGAAGCAAGCGCATCGTCGCCGGCGGCGTTCTTGTAGCACGCAAAGGCGGCCAGTTTGATGGGGAACTTGGCGGCAAACATGACACCGCTGCTCAGCAGGACTCCCGGCTCCTTCTGGGGCTCGACAATGTAAGGATAGGTCTTCTTCATCCCGTCGATTATCTGCGGCGTGAGAATGGGGTCGAGCACCTCCTGCAGGCACACCACGTCATAGTCGGCCTTGCTGAGAAATTCGATGATCCACGGAAGCCGTTCCTCCTGCATCTTCTGCAGGTCTTCCGAGTAGGCGGCGACCAGCGTGGGCAGCATCTGGATGTTCCAGGTGAGCATGCGCACCGGTACGCCGTCCCTGGCGGGTTCGGCCGCAACGGAGGCCGCACACACCGCGAGAAGGACTGAAACAGCCGCAACGGTAGTTCGGACCGTCATTGGCCCAGTACCCGCTTGCACACGTCCATCAGCACCTTGCCGTCGGCCAGATCGCCCAGTTCCTTTTTGAGCGCGCCGGTCAGTTTGCCCGCGTGGTTCACTTCGGGGTGCTCCGCCAGGTAGGCGCGCACTTTCGCCTCCAGGTCGGCCTCCGTGAACTGCTTGGGCAGGAACTCCTCAAGCACGACGATTTCCGCCTCCAACTGCTCCACCATCTCCAGACGGCCCACCTGTTTGTAGGTCTCCATGCTTTGCTGGCGCTTGCGCACCTCGGCGCGCAGCGCGGCGATGACCTCCTCGTCGGAAACACCGTTTTCGTGGTGCGATTCCTTCTCCTTCACCAGGATGGCGGCTTTCGCCAACCGCAGCGTTTCGAGCCGGAGATGGAGGCGGTCCTTCGTGGCCTGCTTGATGCCTTCCTGAATCTGTTCTGCAAGTGTCATGGGTATTCTCCCGTGGTTGTCTTTTGGTGCATCTATGCTACCTGTATGGGTTGGTGTCGCGCAAAGTGGACCCGGGGGAATGAGAGGAATGGGAATAATGGGATTCATGGGAGGGATGGGAGGGTTTATGGCAGGCACAGGAATTCTCTGCCCGTTCTTTGCAGCGTTGTGGCGGGTTGTAGCGCGCAAATCGCAGCCTTCGTAGGGTGTGCGCAGCGAAGCGGAGCGCACCAATTCCGTTCATGTTGCGTGCCATCGGATGGTGCGCTCCGTTCTGTTTCGCAGAACTTCGCACACCCTACGTTCTTTGCCAATTCTTTGCTGTGCCGTCGCGCGCTCAGACGCGCAAATCGCAGGCAAATCGAAGGTCCGCATCATGGAAAGCAAAGTACTTCGTCACGGTTCCCAAGCCAAGATGGCCGCGCATTCACGGGGCAGTCCGCGATGCGCGCCGCGTGGTTCGCGGCCTGCGCGGGAGGGTTGCCCGACAACCACGGAGGAAGCGATTTATGTGCGACAAGAACAGGGCTCAAGGCATGTCCGGCGCTGTCAAAACGAATGTCGAGAGCGGCGGGGAACACACGCGGGCAAACCGGCTTGGTATCAGCGTGCCGCCGGAGGCGCTGGCCGGCCTGCCCGAATCGGCCGGGGCATGGCACGAGACGCGGGAGGAGGTGGAGCGCGCGCTCGCGTGGGGCGCGCGCAAGGCCAGGCTGGTCGCCTGGGTGCGTGAGACGGTACGGCGGAGACTGAGCGAGACCGAGCGCCGCTGCATCGAACTGCACTTCTTCGGGGGGCTCAACTGCCGTGAGGCGGCCGCACGGGCGGGAACAAGCCCTTCGTCAATGCACCGGGGACTGCAGCGCGCGCTGGAGAAACTGCGCGAGGCCGCGGAGACGGACCCCGAAATTGCCCAACTGCTTCGGGATAGACGACGTTGAGAGGACAGGACAGGCGAGACGCCTGCGGTACCTTTCGTGGCACCCTCAGACCGCACCGCAACGCAGTAAGGTTGCGGTTTGGGGGTGCTCACCCGGCGTGCGGCGCTTCCAAGAAGGGGCACCCCCAAGCCCGAACCGTGTTCGGGCCCGAGGGTGCCACAATGACAATGGCAGACGCCGGGCTACGCGCTGAGCCGGGCCGTCCGGGTGATGACCATGTCGGCAAGCACGCCGTTGTCGCCAATGACCACACCGGGCATGACCACACAGCGTTCCATCCGGAGGGGTCTGGTGATCGACACGCCGTCGCCCAGTACGGTTTCGACCAGTTCCACGCCGTCGGCCAGGTCGCATCCACCGCCGACGAGCGAGGTCCGCCCCTCAGCCGCCAGTTGCCGCCGGCAGCAGGCAATCAGGTCGCCGATATAGGTAAGGTTCATGTCCCAGTCGACCACGGTCGCGGCGCGCACGGAATAGTCGAGGTCAATGAGTATCTGGATCGAGTCGGTCAGTTCGTATTCGTCGCGCAGCGCCGTGCGGGGTGTGCGCCGGATGGCGTCAAAGATGCGCAGGTCGAACAGGTAGAGCCCGCAGCCCTTGAGATTCGTTTCGACAAAGCGGGGTTTTTCAATGACGCGCCGCACCGTTCCGTCGTCGCGCAGGTGCACGCTGAAGTTGCGGCGCACCGCCGCGGGGTCGGGTTCGTGTTTCGTGGCCAGCACGGCGGCGGGATGGTGCTCCTCAAATTCGCGCACCATCCGGTCGAGATCGGTCACTTCGAAGAAAATGTCGCCCAGCATGAGCACGAAAGGCCGGTCGACGTGCGGCTCCAACTGGCCCACCGCATGGGCCAGGCCGAGCCGCTGCGACTGCTCGACGTAGCGGATGCGCACGCCGTAGGCCGCGCCGTTGCCCAGCGTGTCGGTGATCACGTGGCCCAGGTGGCCGATGACGACGATGATCTCGTTGATGCCCAACGCCCGCAACTGTTCGATCTGGTAGACCAGCAGCGGCTTGTTGCAGATGGGCGCGACGGGTTTGGGCACCTCCTCGCCAAAGGGGCCCATGCGCGAACCGTGGCCCGCGGCGAGTATGACGCCCAGCCAGGGGGAGTCGGTCATGGCTTGAATTCCCCGACGCCCGCCGCGCGTTCGAGCTGTTCGGAGAACGCCTGAAAGGCGCGGTCGTCAAAGAGCACGAACCGTACCAGTTCGAGTCCCTTGTGCTCGGTGACAAATTCGACCACCGTGTTGGCGGCGACGTGTGCGGCCTCGTCGACGGGATAGCCGTAGACGCCGCAGCTGATCGCCGGGAAGGACACGGACTTGAGATCGTTCTCCAGGGCCAGTTCCAGGCTGCGCCGGTGGCACGAGGCCAGCCGCCGCGCGGCATTCGGGCCCGACTCGCTATAGACCGGCCCGACGGTGTGGATGACGTGCTTGGCGGGCAGGCCGTAACCCTTGGTGATTTTCGCGTCACCCGTGTCGCAGCCGCCCAGCAGTTTGCAGGCGGCGAGCAATTCCGGACCCGCCGCGCGGTGGATGGCGCCGTCCACGCCTCCGCCGCCCAGCAGGGTATGGTTGGCGGCGTTCACAATCGCGTCCACCCGCTCACAGGTGATGTCGCCCTTCTCCGTTTCGATGCGCGTTCTTTTGACCATGACACTGGACATGGGGTGCCTCCTATTTGTCGATCCTGCGCCGCGCCTTCGCCAGCGCCGCGCGCACCCGGCGCGGCGCGGTGCCGCCCGGATTGTCGCGCTGGGCCACTATCGTTTCCGGCCGGATGGCCGCGTACAGGTCTTTGTTGAACACGGCGGAAAAAACCCGGTATTCCTCCAGCGGCAGTTCGCCGAGCGTCATGCCCAGCTCAATGCAGCGGCGCACGATGCGGCCGATGACGCCGTGCGCCTCGCGGAACGCCACGCCCCTGCGGACGAGGTAGTCGGCAAGGTCGGTCGCCTCCATGAAGCCCTCGCGCATGGCTTTTGAGATCGCGTCGCGCCGCACCGCGATGCTGGGGATCATGGCCGCGTATACCGCCAGGCACAGGCGGGTCGTGTCTGCCGCGTGGAAGACCGGCTCTTTGTCCTCCTGCAGGTCGCGGTTGTAGGTGAGCGGCAGGCCTTTCACCAGCGTCAGCAGCGCTGTCAGGTCGCCGTAGACGCGGGCGGTCTTGCCGCGGACCAACTCTGCCACGTCGGGATTCTTCTTCTGCGGCATGATGCTCGACCCGGTGGTGAATGCGTCGCCGATCTCGATGAAGCCGAACTCCTGGCTCGACCAGAGAATCAGCTCCTCGCTCATCCGCGACAGGTGCATCATCACCAGCGAACAGTCCGCGCAGAACTCGATCAGGTAGTCCCGGTCGGAGACGGCGTCCATGCTGTTGGCCGACACGGCTTCAAAGCCCAGTTCGCGGGCGACCGCCTCGCGGTCGATGGGATAGGGCGTGCCCGCCAGCGCCGCCGAGCCCAGCGGCATGACGTTGACACGCTTTCGCATTTCGCGGAAGCGTTCGCGGTCGCGCTGGAACATTTCGACGTAGGCCAGCAGATGGTGGGCCAGCAGCACCGGCTGGGCGTGCTGCAAATGGGTAAAACCGGGAAGAATCACGTCCAGATGCTGTTCGGCAAAGCCGATCAGCGCGGTCTGCAGTTCCCGCAGCAGGTCGATAATCTCATCCACCTGGTCGCGCGTCCACAGGCGCACATCGGTGGACACCTGGTCGTTGCGGCTGCGGGCGGTGTGCAGGCGCTTGCCCGCCTCGCCCGTGCGGCGCACCAGTTCGGCCTCGATATTCGTGTGGACATCCTCCAAACTGAGGTCCCAGGTCATGCGGCCCTCATCAATGTCCCTGGCAATGGCGGTCAGCCCCTTGATGATTGCCGCGGTGTCGCGCTTGGGAATGATGCCCTGAGCGCCCAGCATGCGCGCGTGCGCCATGCTGGCCCGGATGTCCCAGGCTGCCAGCCGCGCGTCAAACGACACCGATTCGCCCAGCGCCTCCACCAGCGCGTCGGTCTGGCCCTCAAAACGGCCGCCCCACAGTTTCGACATGTAATCGTGTTCCTTCCGTCCATTGCATTGGCGCAATGCGCCGGTCATTTCTTCTTGGGCTCCGAGGCCTTCTTGATGATCGCGTCGACGTCCTTGAGAACCGCCATCGTCACTTCCTTGCGGTGCGCGTCCGAAATCTTGTAGTGATGGCCCTTCTCCAGCAGTTCCATCGTGTGCACCGCCACCTGGTACGCGAAATCATGCACTTTCATGAAGCCTCCTTGGCCGCATCCCCGCGGCTTGTATGTATAGGTTCGCAGACCGGCCGCGGAGATTCAAATCGGCCACCACCCATGCGGTGGCGGGCTTGTGCATTCAGAGTGGTGGTGCTATCCTTATATTAGGAGTGATGGTTCCATGGACAGGGAGAACATCGGCATGCGGCGCGGGCTTCGAAAGGGGGGCTCCACGCAGGTGCCGCGTTCCGGCCGGCGGCGACGGCGCCTTCCGAGTCTGTTCGTGCTTGCGGCGCTATTCGTGCAAACGGCGGCAGTCGCGGACACCGTGACGGTCCCACTGATGCAGTACGGCTACGGCGGGCTGGTGTGCATGGCCATGTCACGGGACGGCACCATGCTGTTGACCGGTTCCGCCGACCACAAGGTGCGTCTCTGGAATGTCGATTCCGGAAAAGTCACGCGCACATTCACGGGGCATACGGCCTGGGTCTATTCCGTGGCCGTCTCCCCGGACGGGAAGCTAATCGCCTCCGGGGGGGCGGACAGCACCGCCAGGCTTTGGAATGCGGCAACGGGCGACGAAATCCCCTTCTTTGGCACGTTCGCGGGCTGCGTGTGCTCCGTGGCTTTTTCTCCGGACGGAACAAAAGTGCTTGTCGGGTCCGGGGAATACGCAGCAAAATCATGGAACATCGCAACGGGTGAGGTCGCCACCACTTTCACCGGCCACACCGGCGGAGTCCGGTCCGCCGTGTTCTCATCTGACGGCACAAAGGTGCTTACAGGCTCAAATGACGGTACGGCGCGGCTCTGGGACGCCGCGACGGGCGAGCCGTTGCGCACGTTCTCCGCAAAACCGAATGTGTTCTATTCCGTGGCGTTCTCCCCTGACGGCTCAAAGGTCCTGGCATCCATGAACCTTCTCACGAAGCTTTGGGACGCGAACACGGGCATGGAACTTCACACGCTTATCATGCCCGGCACCGCAATCAATGCGGCAGTATTCTCGCCGGACGGATTGAAGGTTGCAACGGCGTCCGACGATGCCACGGCCAGACTGTGGAGCGTGGCGTCGGGGAATGAATTGTCCGCTTTGACCGGACACACGGACAGGGTCGATTCGGTGGTGTTCTCGCCCGATGGCACGCGCGTCATCACGGGGTCGTGGGACGGCACCATCCGATTCTGGGATGTGGCGAGCAGCACGCAGGTCCGGAGGTTCACAGGGCACACCGACTCCATATATGCCGTGGATTTCTCTCCGGACGGCAGGCAGGTGCTCACAGGGGGCCTTGACTCTGCCGCCAAGCTTTGGAATGCCGCCACGGGTGACGAGGTGCTGACTTTCTATGGGCATGCAGGGCCGATTACTTCCGCCGTATTCTCGCCCGACGGTTCGCGGGTGCTCACGGGCTCGCAGGACAAAACCGCGAAACTGTGGAGCACATCAACTGGTGAACGGTTGCAGACATTTAGCGGACACAGCGGTGGTGTCCATTCCGTGGCGTTTTCACCCAACGGTCAGGAGGTGCTTACAGGTTCGTCGGACAATACCGCCAAGCTTTGGGACATGGGCGCCGGGCAAATCCGGACCTTTGCGGGACACACGGCGGGCGTTAATGCGGTCGCATTTTCACCGCGTGCGGCCAAGATACTGACGGGTTCCGATGACACCACCGCAAAACTTTGGAATGCAGGCACCGGTGAAGAGATCCACACCTTCGCGGGACACAATTCACCGGTCGAATCGGTCGCGTTCTCGCAGGACGGCGCGAGAATCGCCACGGGCTCGTGGGGCAGGGACATAATCGTCTGGAACACGGACACAGGTGCAAATTTGTGCACAATCGGCCTCAGCGACACGGTATACTCGATTGCTTTTTCACCGGACGGGGCAACGGTGCTCGGAGGATTGGATGACGCGATTGCCAGGCTTTGGAATTCCGCGACCGGCGAGGAACTGCGGACCTTCAAAAGTGCCGCGACCAGTATGATGTCCGTCGCGTTTTCGCCGGACGGAGCAAAGGTGCTTACGGGGTCGCTGGATACGACGGCGCTGCTCTGGGGGACCGTTGCCGGGCCGGCCATCATTATCGGCCCGCCCAGTGCGCAGGTCACCGTGCACGGTCCGGTCACGTTTACCGTCACCTACCTGGGCGCAACGGAGGTTTGGCTGGAACCGGCGGATGTCTCCCTGCACCCCACGGGAAACGTCACTGCAGACGTCACAGTGTCGGACAGTGGAGCCATGACGCGAACCGTGACGCTCGAAGACATTTCCGGTGAAGGTGCGCTCACGTTTCGCATCATGGCGGGCACGGCGGCCGACAGCCTGGGCAACCTTGCCCCCGAGGCAGGTCCGAGTCAACCGCTCCAGGTGAGTCCCGTGATTCCCGCCGCGGGTTTGCCTGTGAGAATCCTGCTTGTACTGGCAATTTCATGTATTGGGACCGCCTGTATCGGGAAATCTGCCGCGTTGCACGCGACGGCGGGGAGGGACTCAAAGCCCTGACCCATGTTACCGCGCCGGCCATTTGAGCCGATTCAAACAATGACCGCAACCAGTCCGAGCCAAATGGAGCGGGGTCCAAGTCAGCGGTCCCGTATAACTCGAAGGCCGAAGGGCGGGAGAGCGCGACACTGCGGAATCCATGGCTGTCGTTGCGTGCCGCTTCATGTCATGCCTGTGACGTTATCCCTAATGATCCCCGTGCATTGCATCCTGCTCTTGCCGTGCCGTGCCGCGCGCGACTACAATCCTTCCCATGACGGACAATCTCTTTGAACATGCCGCCGCAGACCGCATTCGCCGCGAGGCGCCATTGGCCCGGCGGGTGGCCCCGCGCACGCTGGACGACGTGGTCGGGCAGGACCACATTCTGGGCCCCGGCAAAATCCTGCGACGGGCCATTGAGGCGGACCGGGTCACCTCGCTGATTCTGTACGGCCCGCCCGGGTCGGGCAAAACCGCCCTGGCCCGGCTGATCGCCATGCGCACCAGTTCCGTGTTCGCGCCGCTCAACGCCGTCACGGCGGGGGTGAAGGACCTGCGCGAACTGATCGCCGCCGCCCATGAGCGGCGCATCCACGACAGCCGCAAGACCATCGTATTCGTTGATGAAATTCACCGGTTCAACCGCGCCCAGCAGGACGCGCTGCTGCCGGACGTGGAAAACGGCAAGATCACGCTGATTGGCGCGACCACGGAGAATCCCTTCTTTTCCGTCGTGGCACCCCTGCTGTCGCGCTCACAGATTTTCGAGTTTCGAAGACTCGATGACAACGGTCTGGTTACCCTGCTGGAACGGGCGCTGGCCCATCCCGAGCGCGGATTCCCCGATTTGGAAGTGGTGGCCGACCCGGAGGCGCTGGCCCATATCGCCCGCTATGCCGAGGGTGACGCGCGGCGCGCGCTGAACGCGCTGGAAATCGCCCTGCTCACCACCCCGCCCGAGGCAGGCCGCATTCACATCACGACAGCGGTGGCGGCGGAGTCCATCCAGCGCAAGATGCTGCATTACGACGGCGCGGGCGACGAGCATTACGACGCCGCCTCGGCCTTCATCAAGAGCATGCGCGGCAGCAACCCTGATTCGGCCGTCTACTGGATGGCCCGCATGATCGAATCGGGCGAAACGCCCCGCTTCATCGCCCGGCGCATCTGCATCCTCGCCTCGGAGGATGTGGGCAACGCCGACCCCATGGCCATCGTGGTGGCCAACGCCGCCGCCCAGGCCAGCGAGTTCATCGGCATGCCCGAGGCGCGCATCATCCTCGCCCAGGCCGCCACCTACGTCGCTTCGGCGCCCAAGAGCAACGCGGCCTATATGGCCATTGACGCCGCGCTGAAAGACGTGCGCGAGAAGAAGACTGTCGAGGTGCCCACCCACCTGCAGGACACCCACTATGCCGGCGCAAAGCGCTTGGGCCGGGGGCAAGAATACCAGTACGCCCACGATTTTGAGGGCGGCTACGTGTCCCAGGCCTACGGCGTGCCCCGCGGTACTTACTATCACCCGTCGGACCGGGGCCACGAAGTGCGCATCCAGGAGTATCTTGCAGAACTGGACCGGCGGGACGCCGAAGCGGAAAATGCTGAAACGGAGAAAGACACACCATGAACCCATCGCCTGACACGCTGCCCGTTCCCGCCCCCCCGTCACAGCGCAAGCCCTTTCTCTGGGGTTGCGCAACCGGTGTCTTGGGGGGCTTTCTTGCCATGGTGCTCTTGATAGTCGGGCTGGTGGCGCTGACCTACCTGAAACCGGTTCAAGACTATTGGGTGGCCAAGCAACGTGCCCAGCTCAAGACCATTGCCCCGAGTTCGGGGCTCGCCGGCGATTATTCCCTGAAACTGGAACGGCTCGACGGTGCCCCATTGGCCTTGGAAAACCTGAAAGGGAAGCCGGTCTTCCTCCATTTCTGGAGTCCCGTCTGCATTCATTGCCTGACCGAACTGGCCGGGCTCAACCAGTTGTACCAGTCATTGGAGGGTTCCGATGTCACCTTTGTGGCCGTGGCCATCGGAGGATTTGAGGAACTGCCCAAGGTTGCCCGGGAAAACGGCGTCAAGTTCCCGCTCTACTTCTACAAGGGTGCCCTGCCCAAGGTGTACCAGGGCGGCGGACCCACCAGCGTCATCCTGAGTCCGTCGGGGGACGTGGTGCTCAAGCACCATGGGGAGGCAAAATGGGACTCCCCCTCGGTCACCGCGCTGTTGAAAGGACTTTCCGCGTTTACACCGGAGCCCGCAACGCCCTGACCGCTCCGAGTTGCATGACATAATGTCGCGCGCGGGAATATTTAACGGGTCACTTCTAATTCATTGACAGGCGCCACCCCGCCTGCATATAATGGCCGGACAACGCTAAGGCTTTTTATATTAGGAACTTCCGGCAGATTGAGGTAGGCAGACATTCGGACAAAGGATATATACGCGCCCCCAACGGGCGGTTCGGGTATTCTCGCCATGACACACGCTGATGCAAATGCCAACAAGACTCTGGGGCTCATAAGGAGATCCCGGCTGGGGTGATTTGTGACTGCGTCCGTCCGACTGCGCTCCTCCTGCCTGACGAACCGTAACCAGGTGTTCCCATGTGGAACCAGGAGGTAGGGTGCATGCCGTTAGACATTGTCATTCCAATAGCAGCAGGCGTGGGCGGGCTTGTGGTGGGGATCGTCCTTTGGATGGTCGTCGCCCAGTTCCGCAGCAACAGTTCGGTCAGCAGGGCCAAGCGGGAGGCGGCCCAGGTTATCAGTGAAGCCGAGCGCAACGCTTCGGGGATCGTCAAGGACGGCAAGAACGCCGCCAAAGAACTCGAAATTGCCCTTCGCGAAAAACTCGAACAGGAAAAACGGGAAGCCCGCCGTGAAATGGGCGAGGTTGAACGCCGCCTTGTCACCAAGGAGCAGGGTCTGGACGCCCGCGCCGCGGCGCTCGATAAGACCACGGCCGAAATGACCGCCCAGGAACGCAACCTGGTCGCCAAGGAAAAGGCCAACGAGAAAGAGCGCGACCGCCTGAACGGCCTCATCGCCGAACAGACCAGCAAACTCGAAGCCATTGCCGGGCTTACGGCGGAACAGGCCCGCAGGGACCTGTTCACCCGCCTCGAAAACGAGGTCAAACGCGACTGCGCCCTCGAACTCAAGCGCATTGAGGACGAATTGCGCGAAAACGCCGACAAGAAAGCCCGCTGGATCATCGGCGAAGCCATCCAGCGTTGCGCCTCCGACCATACCGCCGAAACGACCGTTTCCGTGGTGGCCCTGCCCAATGACGACATGAAGGGGCGCATTATCGGCCGCGAGGGCCGCAACATCCGCGCCCTTGAAAACGCCACCGGCGTGAACGTCATCATCGACGACACGCCCGAGGCGGTGGTGCTGTCCGGATTCGACCCGATCCGGCGCGAAACCGCCCGGATCACCCTGGAACGCCTGATTCAGGACGGGCGCATCCACCCGGCCCGCATTGAGGAGATGGTCGAAAAGGTGACCGAAGAACTCGCGCGCACCATCAAGGAACGCGGCGAGGAGGCCTGCATGGAGGCCGACGTACACGGGTTGCACCCGGAGATCATCAAGCTCCTGGGCCGCCTGAGCTACCGCACCTCCTATGGCCAGAACGTGCTGCGCCACTCGATGGAAGTCTGCCACATCGCCGGCCTGATGGCCGCCGAACTGGGGGTCAACATCCACGAGGCCAAGCGGGCCGGACTGATCCACGACCTGGGCAAGGCGCTCACCCACGAGGTCGAGGGCTCCCACGCCATTCTCGGCCACGACCTGTGCAAGCGCTACGGGGAGCCGGAAGCCATAGCCAACGCCGTCGGCGCGCACCACGGCGAGATGCCCATGGACACCATCACCGCCGTGCTTGTGCAGGCGGCCGACGCCATGTCGGCCTCCCGTCCCGGCGCGCGCAGTGAGATGTTGCAGAATTACATCAAGCGCCTCGAACAGTTGGAGCAGATTGCCGACAGCTTCCCCGGCGTGGACAAGGCTTTCGCCATCCAGGCCGGCCGCGAAGTGCGCATCGTCGTCCAGCCCGACAGGGTCAGCGACGCCGAGGCCGTCCAGCTTTCCCGCGACATCGCCCGCAAGGTCGAGGCCGAGATGACTTATCCCGGCCAGATCCGCGTCACCGTCGTGCGCGAAACCCGCTCCGTCGAAATCGCAAAGTAATCCAGGAACACACACTGACACGAAGCCCCCCTGCGCAGGTAGCGCAGGGGGGCTTTTCTTCAAATCGATATTCAGACAATACGCGGTACGATGTCCCGGGTTGCACGTGGTAAAGTGTCGTTCAAAATCATGACGGTTCGTCTCGGAGGATGACACCATGCGCCGCTTGTCCATCGCCTGTTTGCTCTTCGCCTCTGTTTGGACCGCACATGCCGAGCCCCCCAAGCCCGCCGACGGATGGAAGCCGCACAGCGTGCGCCTGCTAAACGGCGACAAGCCGGTTCAGGTGCCCGCCCAGCTTCAAATCGTCACCGAGTCTTGGGACCGCGTTGTGGCCGTTCCTTACATCGTCTATATGCCCGAGAAAGACCGTCTGCTGATGCTTGTGGGCTGCGATTACCCGCACCATGCGATGGCTCTAACCAGTGACGACCGCGGTGCGCATTGGACCGAGCCGCGCCCCGTCGCGCTCGACAAGGAGGGCAACACCATTCCCGGCCTGGGAACGAGCCTCACCTATCTCGGCAACGGCAAAGTACTGCTGGTGGTCGACAAACTCTGGTTCAGTTCGGACTATGGCGCGACCTGGGGCGGACCGGACCCCAAGAGTGAGCCGCTGCCCGTTCCGCCCGCACCCAACGGCAAGACCTGGAACATGTGGGACCCCATGCTCGTCGAAAAGAAAGACGGCGGTGCCCCCCGACTCGTCCAGACCGGCTACGCCATGGACACCGACTGGTACAGCGCCGCCAAGGGACCGGGCTACTCGACGGGGCAGATTCGCTTCTCGGTCGATGAGGGACGTACTTGGACCGGTGACACCGCCGTGCCGCAGTGGAAAGGCATCAGCGAGGTTGCCCTGGTCCGTGCGGCGAACGGGAATCTTGTGGCGGCATGCCGCACCGACATCCCGGCCCATTTCAAAGGCGAAACGCTGGACCATTTCGAGGGGCTTTCCGTCTCGACATCCAAAGACGACGGGCTGACCTGGTCGGACCCGAAACCCCTCTACGACTGGGGACGGCACCATCCCTGCATGGTGCTGATGCCCAACGGCGACATCGTGATGACCTATGTCGTCCGCAAGGGATACACCGAGGGAGAGGACGGCTTTGCCCGTTTCGGCATCGAGGCCGTCGTGAGCCGCGACAACGGCCAGACCTGGGACCTCGATCACCGCTACATCCTGCACGCATGGACCGGCAACCGCAAGGGCCCCGAGTACTGGTGGGCCAGCAGCCAGGCCACCTCCACCGTCCTGCTCCCGGACGGTTCACTTCTCACGGCATTCGGCACCGGCTACCGCAGCCAGCCCGGTCCCAAGGGCCCAGGCCCGCGGGATGCGGGGCTCATCCACTGGCACCTCAGTGACGCCCCTTTGAACGGCGACCATGGCGTCACCGACGCGGCGCCCGACTCCGACCTGCGCAATGTCTTCGATCCCGGCAAATGAACATGTACAAGGATGACCTGCAATGAGACCTGTTTCGCTGATTCTACTTCTGGCTTTGCTGACCAGCTTCGCCTGGTCGGTGGAACCGGGAAATGCGATTCGCGGCGATGCGCTGAAACCCCTCGGTGAACGCTACGAGGCGACCGTGCCCGACACACTCGATTTGGCGGAACGGGGACGGCTTGCGGTGCATGGGCTGACGAGTTTCTTGAACCCGGCAGCGGACTTTGCGCCCTACGGTCATGTGTATTTCAACGGCAATCCGGCCTACATGAGCGACATGCCGGGCGGCCCGCCGAATTGGGGCAAGATCGCCGAGGCGCTGCTGATGACGCGGGTGATGTCAGGCAGTGAGGAGAATGCCGCAATTGACGAGAAGACGTTCAAGGGCATGCTCGTCTCGACGTGGATGACGGTGAATCCGGCCGCCCCGACGCCTGTTTCGGTGGCCATGCTGGCGCTGATGACGGCCTGGCAACTGGACCCGAACCCCGACCTGAAGCGCATCATTGACGGGGTGGCCGACACGCACGTGCAGGTGGCGCAATCGGGAGAGTTGGATTCCAAGCCCTGCGCCTGGTACTACGACGGACCGTCGGACGACAAGGCAACGGCGTTGGGGGTAAATGGGCTCTGGCTGTCGGTGTTCATTCAGGGAAGGGCGATTCGTCCGCTGGTCGAGTGGTCCGCGCTGGGCGGCGACCGCAAATACCTGGACTTTTCCGAAAAGCTGACGCGGTTCCTCGTGCAGCCGAAGTTCTGGACGCCCGAGGCGGCGCCCAAGGTCGTTGTGGGCTCGGACCATGGTGAATTCTGCGGTCATCACCATTCCTACACGCAGGCCCTGCTGGGGCTGCTTTGGCATGCCGACGCGGTGAACGATGCCCGGCTGAAGTCCTTTGTGCGGGACAGTTACGAGTACATGCGGACCTTCGGCATTGCGCGCATAGGCCTGTTTGGGGAGGGCTGCACCACGGGCGACATGACGCTTCTGGCGATTAAGCTCAGCGATGCCGGCGTGGGCGATTACTGGGAGGATGTGGACCAGTACGTGCGCAACCACCTGGCCGAGTTGCAGATCACAGACGCGGAGGCGATGAAGAAAGCCGTCGACCAGATGCCCGGCGGGCGCGGCAAGAACGACACCACGCAGGGGGCCTTCGACCCGAAGAACGAGACAACGGACAATGTCATTGACCGCAACCTTGGCGTTTTCCTCTCCGACTCCACCCACCCGACGCTGATTCCGGAGACCAATTTCCTGTACACCATCTGTTGCACGGGCAACTGCACGCGGGCGTTATATGCGGCGTGGGAGTCCATTGTGCGCTGCTCCGGCGGCGTGGCGCAGGTGAACCTGCTGCTGAACCGCGCGTCCGCGTGGGTCGATGTGGAAAGCTATCTGCCCTATGAAGGCAAGGTCGTCCTGCACAACAAGACAGCGCGGAACCTTTCCGTGCGCATGCCGCTGTGGGTGGACAAGAAAGCGGTGCAGGCAACGGTCAACGGACAGCCCGCCCCGGCCTTCTGGCTGGGGCAATACCTGGTCTTTGATACGCTGAACGCCAAGGACGAGGTGGTCCTCACGTTCCCGGTGGCGGAGTCAACCGAAACGTACACGCTCAAATGGAAGCAGACAGAATTCTGGAAGGAGTCGACCTATCCCGGTCCGACATGGGAGCCGTTGAAGGAACCTGCGCGGTACACCTGCCGTTTCCGGGGAAATACCCTGGTGGACATTTCCCCCCGCGACGAGGGCAAGGGGTTGCCCCTGTATCAGCGGGACAACCTGAAAGCGACCAAGGCGCCCACGCACAGCGTCACGCGGTTTGTTGCGGCAACAGTCCCGAAATGGTGAAGCGTCGGTGGCACGCGTTGGTTCGTCCTGTATGCACAGGCGGGTCTTGCGGCTCTTGGCCGCTTCGAGTCCGTCCGTATCACTTCGCGGGTGATGCGAGATACTCAGGGTCCAGCAGTTGGATGTTGTTGGGTGAGCCGAGCAGGTCCGGCGCCGAGAAAGTCCACACCACTTTTTTGTCTGGGGTGACCTCCAGAATTTGCGGGGTGGACGGCCCCCTGTAATCCTTGCAGGGGAACCAGCAGGTCAACACCGTGTTGCCGTTCGGCAGGCGTTGCAGTCCCGACATCCAGTTGAGTTCCACACCCGGCAGGTCGCCGTTCTGCAGACTCCATACGGTCTGCCCGGCGGCGTCCACCTCGATGACGGCCTTGCCGGCGCCGCACGCGATCAGCGTGTTTCCATTTTCGAGCCGTACCGCCACGTAGGGACCGCCCGGCGTCTTGATCTCCCGCAGAACCTTGCCGTCCGGGTCATATTCCCGCACCACGCTTTCGCCCTCGTGTGCGACCAGATAGCCCCCGTTCTTCAGTTTGCGCACCAACCGGAACTGCCGTCCTTTGTCCTCGCAGGTTGTCGTGAACTGCACGGTCTTTACGACCGTTCCCTGGGGGTTTACCTCGACGATGCGGTTCAGCGGGTTCTCACCGATGAGCGTGTTGCCGTCCGGCAGTCGCTGGCAGGCCGTGAGGTACAAATCCGACTTGTACTCGAACACCACGCGCTTGTCCGGGGTCACTTCACGCACGCCGTTGGACGTGAAAAGAATGTTGCCGTTGGGAAGCATCCATATTTCATGCACCGACCCCGTCGCCGGGTACTCCCATTCGACCTGTCCGGTCGGCGAGAAGATGCGCACCTTGGACCCGAAGCCGCCAAACCCGCCGCCGGAATGGTCCGTGACGATGAAGCGGTGACGGATATCCCCCCCAATGAATACCGCTGGCCCGGGTGTGCCATACGGCGAGACACCGCTGGCTGCGGTAAAGTCCGGCACGGGACGAAAATCGGGATAGGTCTGGTACTTGATGTTTCTGCGCCCGAAGTAAGAGCCGTAATACTGTTCGTTGGAATCGATCCAGGTCGTTATCTTGAGCAGTTCCTCCCGCGTCAACGGGTCTTCGCGGTTTCCCTCGCACAGCCGTGTGACCAGTTTGCTCGCCGATGACCCGAGCGTTCGCGGCGGCACCGGCGCGATGTTGCCCGTCTTGGGGTGGTTCTCGCCGATGATTTGCACCTGCCCGTGCTCCAGCAGCGCCTCATAGGATTTGCTGAAAAACGTTGTCGGCGTGCCGGTCAGGTCCAGCGACGCCTTGGGGTCTTTCCCGCCGTGGCACCGGGTGCAATGTTTGTCGAGGATGGGCTGCACGTCGGTCGGATAGTGCAGCGGACGCGGGCCCGTGTCGCCGGGCTGCGGTGCCGGTGCCGCCGGTTCGTGGCGCAATGCGAGCGGCGTGTTCTTCGGTGGGGCCAGTTCGCGCTGTTCATGGCAGCCGATGCAGGAGCGTGCCTCGCCGGGCCGGCAGTTCACGTAGGTGCGCATCCGCTGCACTTCCAGGAAGTTCTCGTCCAGCGCCTCCAGGTAGATGTTCTTGTCCGCCGGAACGGTGAAATACGCCGAGCCGTCCGCCTCCACCGGCACGATCCCGTGCAGCACCTTGAGCCCGAGCGCGGCATCCTTGCTCACGACGGCGTGCTGCTGGTCGTAGTCGTCTCCGTCCCAGAAGCGCCGCGCCGTCCACGGACGGGGCACCTGTTCGAGCACGCGCAGATACTTGACCGTGCCCCGTTCCACGCCCGTGAGTCCCTGATACACGTCCGTCATGAGCATCGTGGCCGTGGGCGGCGCGTCCTTGGGCAGCGACGACGGCAGCACCGGCGGCACGGGCCGCGCGCGTAGCGGCATGGGCTGCCAGCAGGACATGTCGGCATCGCGGTACAACTCGACCCGGTTACCGAAGGCGTCCACCAGATAGAGGCCGTAGGCGGACGGGTCGTTCCACGGCCGGTCCGGATTGCAGGCGGCGAGGAAGAAGGAGTCCGACAGCGGGTAGGCGTCCATGTAGAGCGGACCCGCGGCGTCGGCCGTCCATTTGCCGTTGCGGACGTGGTTGAAGCCCCACTCCTGGCGGACATCCGCCTCGGGCGTGATGTAGGTCATCGGCTGGCGGGTCCGAATGGGGTAATTGGCGTCAACACGGATGATCGTTCCGACACCGAGCGGCATGTGCGGCGCGCCGATGTAGGAAAACAGGCTGTTCGAACCGGGAATCGCCCGGCCTTGGTTGCAGGTGTCGGGGAAGTCAATATCGTTGCCAAATATCTCCACAGAACCGGTGCCGTCAGGGTGCACCGCCCAAAGACATTTCACCGACACGGCGCCCTTGTCGACATACTCCCAGCGCGTGTACAGGATGCGCCCGTCGTTCATGACGCTGGGGACCGACTCACTGACGGAACTGTTGGTCAATTTCTGCATGCGGCCGCCGTCGGCATCCATCCGGTACAGCACCGAGGTTGTGAAAAAGTCCGGCCCGTCGCAGAGGATGCCGTACTGGCAGCGCGTCGACACGAAACAGAAGCCGCCGTCGGGCAGATAGCACGGGTGCATGTCGTCGGTGTGGTGGAGGTAGGTTCTTGGCCGGCCCGCCCACGAGTCGAGGTTGCGTTTCTCGTAGGTCTTGATGCGCTCCGCCTCGTCGGGCGGGGGCGTGGTCAGCGCGCGGACTTTCTTTCCATCGAGCCTTGCCTCGTAAATGCGAAATCCCTCGCCCTGTTTCTCTTTCAGGTCGTATACCACGCTGCGGCCGTCGAAACTCAAGTCATAGCGCCCGATGACGCCCGGCTTCGCGCCGGCCGGCAGCGGGGTGACTTTTCTGTCCGCAAGGGACAGCGCGCAAAGACTCCCCTCGAAGCGTTCAACCCCGTCGATAAAGTCTGTGTAGTAATGGGAAGACTGGAAGGTGTGGCGGCGGTTGAAGATGACCCGGTCAAAATCAATCACGGGGTTCCCGGCGACGAGCGCTTCATACTGGATACCCTCAAGACGTTCCCGCAGCGGCTGGAGCGCCTCCATGGTGAGGTCGGGCGTCACGATGCCCTCCACCTGCTTCTCCACCCCGGCAATGGCCGACAAGTACCGTTCCGCTCCGGTGTACCGGTCGCCGTATTGGTGTTGAAGATACGCCACGGCGTGACGAAGACTGTCCGGATTTATCCCGCCCAGCACGGCGCGCACAAGGTCGTCCCGCCGTGCGCGCAGATACTTGGCGCGCACCCCCGCAAGCCCGGCAGCGTCGTCGTTGACCTCCGGCATCGGCGCCCGGGGCGGCTGGACAACGCGGGTATCGCCGCGCACGGCTTCGTAATAGCGGCGGGCCAGTGCCGACCAGTTGCCCGGCCTCCAGTTTTCCGTCCAGATGCCGTCTTCCCGTTCCCAGGCCATTTCCTGCCGCGCGGCGGGTTCTGGAAAATCCTCCCAGGTGCGCGCCCACAGGGCATCGCGGGCCTCGGCGGAGGCGTCAAGGGCCACGTTGAGCGGTGCGCTGGCGCGGGTGCGGTGCAGTGCGCGCCCGAATTTCCCGTCGGTCCATTCGCATGCGTTGATGTCGGCGCCGTCAAAGGGCCAGTAGGACGCCAGGCCATTGGTGGGCGCGCGCTCGGGCGAATTCGTGCAGGCAAGAATTTCCGGCGCACTCAATTTGCGCGCGTAGAGGCGCAGTTCGTCGAGGTCCCCTTCAAAGGCGGACAGGGCGGGAAAGTTGTCTGTTGCGTATCCGATCTTGAGCACGTGCCCGCGCGGGTCCGGCCTGGCTTCGAGTTTGCCTTTGGCATCCGGTTGGCCGTCCACGTAGAGTTGCTGTTCGTGCGGGTCTCCTGTCAGCGCAACGTGGTGCCACTGCCCGTCCGCCACGGCCGCCGTCGATGTGACGCAGCCCACACAGCCGATGTCATAGCAGAGATGCCCGTCGCGCACGAAGAGGGACTTGCCCTGCGCTTCCCAGGCGCCTTTCGCCGGAGCCTTGGCCAGAAGGGTTCCCCCGGACGTGGTGCGAATCCATGCGGTGATCGTGAACTCGGCATTGCCGAAGTCGGGATTGCGCGGCGGGCGTTCACCCTGTAGTTCTTCTTTGGCAAGCGCTTCGCGGGCGGCGAGAAGCGTTTCATGCCAGGTGGTCTTCTTGGCGTACACCCCGCCGTCCCGGGGGGATGGGTCCGCGTTGGCGGGAGCAGAGGCGGCGAAGAGCAGCGCGGCCAGCAGGTTCATGCCCAGGAGAAATTTGGCGGCGGGGTGTGCCATGGGTGCCTTTGGAAAGTCTTTGAACGGATATTTGCCGCATGTGCGGGTGAAAGTCAGCCTTCACGAAACGCACAACGGCCCAGCCGCGGAATGGTATCAGACCCCGGCTGCTTCACACCAACCGTCCCGGCCGCTGAAGACAGGCACTGGAGACTACTGTCTCGACGGCCCGTGCCGGCCGCAACTGGGCCGCGCTGTGCTCTTCAAAACAGGCTACCCGCGATCTTGCCCCAGCCAAACGGACTGAACGCGCCTTTTCCGCCCCGGCACCCTGTGCATCCCGAGTCCTCCACGACACCCAGTTCGTCAGCGCTCAACTGCCCGTCGCCGTCCGTGTCGAGTTCGTCGAACACGGCCTGCGTCAGTCCGGGAATCGCGGCGCTGGCCTCGGCGAAGGATAGGTTGCCGTCGCTGTTGGTATCGGCCGAGGCTTGGGCCGTTGCCAATTCCTGCCGGACCGCGTCGGCATCCACGGGTTCGCCTTCGCCTTCCGCCACAGGAGCCGGACCCATACTCACGACGATGCTCACCACGGCACCCGGAGACAGTTCTGTGCCCGCCGGGGGACTCTGCGCCATCACGCTGCCCGCAGTCACGTCCGCGCTGTGGGACAGTGTCACCGCTCCCAGCACCAGCCCCGCGCCGGCGATTTCCGATTCTGCCTGCGCGCGCGGCTCGCCCGCAACATTGGGCATGACAGACGGCTGCACCCCGCGGCTCACCACCAGACCCACGGCCGTGCCGGGAAGCACGGAGGTCCCCGTCGCAGGGCTTTGCGAGAT